>NZ_NEVB01000122.1:0-42557 GCF_002259925.1 Aeromonas sp. A35_P
GTCCTAAAGGGCCGTTGGAGACCACAACGTTGATAGGTGGGGTGTGTAAGCGCGGCGACGTGTTGAGCTAACCCATACTAATTACCCGTGAGGCTTAACCATACAACACCCAAGAAGTGTTCGAAGGCTTGTAGCAGATACCGAGAACGAAGAACAAAATCAGCTTTTTCAGATTGAAGATTTTTGCCTGGCGGCAATAGCGCAGTGGAACCACCTGACCCCATGCCGAACTCAGAAGTGAAACGCTGTAGCGCCGATGGTAGTGTGGCATTCGCCATGCGAGAGTAGGACACTGCCAAGCACCCAATTGAAGAAGCCCGCTCATCTGAGCGGGCTTTTTTATTATCAAAAATCAGCAATTTATGGCCATAAACCGCTGACTTTTCTGCTTTATGCCTGCCCTAATAGACACAGGGCAGCTCCATATTGACTACCCCATCTTCCAGCTGGATATCGATCTTGAAGCCAAGCCGTTTGGCCAGGTTGATCATGCCGCGGTTGCTGGGCATGGTCATGCCCGACAACTGGCCAATGCCGCGCTCTCTGGCATAACGCACAGTCTTCTCCATCATCAATTTGCCAAGCCCCAACCCCTTCAGATCGGACCGTACCAGAATGGCAAACTCGGCGTCGCTCAGATCCGGCGTCGAAATGGCGCGAACCACCCCTAAAATCTGATCTCTTCGTTCCCCATCCTGTCCCACGGCGACAAAGGCCATCTCCCGGTCGTAATCGATCTGGGTCATGCGGGCCAGCTCCTCGTGCCCCAGCTCCCCCACATCGGCGAAGAAACGCTTGTACCTGTCTTCATCCGATACCTTGAGGACAAATTGCTTGTGGGCAGGTTCATCCTCCGGTCGGATGGGGCGCAGCAGCACATGGCTCTGATCCTTGAGCCAGGCCCCCTCTTCCAGCTCGGTGGGATAGGGACGGATAGCCAGCCTGCAGCTGCCTTCTTCATGGGGTTGCAGGGTCAGGCTGGCGTCCAGCACCACCATCTCGGCGCCGCAGGCCTGCAGCGGGTGCAGATCCAGCAGCTGGATCTCGGGGAAGGCGAGCAGCAGCTCCGACAGCTGGCACAGCACCTGGCCGAGGGCATCGATATCGAGTCGTTCCGGACTGGCCTGCTCGCGGATCTTGCGGCTCTTGAGCGCCCCTATGATCTGGTAGCGTGCCAGCGCCTGGTTGAGTGGCGGCAGGGCCGCCATCATCTCCTGTGGCTCTGCCCCTGATTCACCGAGCAGGATGACGGGGCCGAACACCGGGTCTTGTTGCAGCCGGATCCGCAGCTCCAGGCCGCCACTGCGCCGCGCCATCCGCTGTACCAGCAGTCCTTCGATGCGGGCACCGGGGTCGTGCTGCCTGACTCGATCCAGAATGGCGTCCGCAGCCTGGGCGACTTCGGCCGAGGTGCGCAGGTTGAGCATGACGCCGTGCACGGCCGACTTGTGGAGTATGTCCGGCGAGCGCAGCTTGACCGCGACCGGATAGCCGATCTGCTCCGCGGTCAGGGTGGCCTCGATGGCATCGGAGACGATCCAGGTCGGCAGGGTGGAGAGCCCAGCGGCCTGCAGAATGGGGTGTGCCAGATGGGTGTCGAGGGTGAGCTGTTTACGTTCCAGCGCCTGCCGGATCAGCAGTTGGCACGGGTCGACGTCGAGCCTGTCACCCTGCAGCGATGCGGGGGTTTCCATCAGCTGCTTCTGGTTACGGCGGTACTCCACCATATGCATGAAGGCGGCAACCGCGCTTTCCGGAGTACGGTAGGTGGGGAATCCCGCCTCGCTGAACAGCCTGCGTCCCTCCTGGGCCGAGTATTCCCCCGCCCAGTTGGTCAGGATATTGAAGCGTCTGGCCCTGTGATGCTGTTTGACGTAGTCGATGAGGCTGCGGGCCAGGGCGGCACCGCGGGCGGTGAGCGAAGGGGCATGGATGAGCAGGATGGCGTCAGCCTCATCCCCTTGCAGCAGGTTGTCGAGTGCCTGCTGATAGTCGCTGATGTCGGCATCGCTGCCGATGTCCCGGGGCGGCATCGCCAGCTTGCCACCCCGCTCCAGCAACTTGTCGATCGCCATATTGGCCAGGCCACGGCCGTTGGAGATGATGGCGAGCCGCTCCCCCTTGAGGGTCAGGGAGTGGCTTAGGGTCTCGACGGCGGCAAACAGTTCGTGGGTATCCCGTACCCGCAGCATGCCGGCGCGACGGATGGCGGCGTCATAGACGTTGTCGAGCCCGTTGTCCGGTTCATGGCGGCCACTCTTGAGCACCAGGATGGGCTTGTTGCGCGCGGCGGCACGGGCGGCCGAGAGAAAATGGCGGGCATCCTGCAGTTTGTCCATGTAGAGCAAGATGGCGCGGGTCACGCTGTCGCGGGAGAGCTGATCCAGCAGCTGGCCGAAGTTGATATCGCAGTGATCGCCAAGGGAGATGAAGGCCGAGAAGCCGAGTTCATGCTGTTTGGCCCAATCCAGAATGGTGGTGCTGACGGCGGCCGACTGGGAGAGAAAGGCGACCTGACCGGGCTTGGCGGCAATTGGTGAGAAGCTGGCATTGATGCCCTGACCCGGCAACAACATCCCCATGCTGTTGGGGCCGAGCAGGCGGATACCGTATTGCCGACTCAGTCGCTGCAGTTGTTCGCGCTCCGGCGGGGCGAAATCGGCCGCCAGTATGATGGCGGCACCCGCTCCCCGTTTGCCGAGCGCCTCGATGAGGGTCAGCACCCGTTCCCGCCGGGTACAGACGATGGCGAGGTCCGGGGCAAGGGGGAGGCTGTCGATGTCGGGATAGGCCAGCACGCCGGCAATGGCCTTGCTGTGCGGGCTGACCGGCAGGATGGGGCCCTTGAACTGGCCGGCGAGCAGGTGCCTTATGACCATGTGACCGGCCTTCTGCGGGTCGGTCGAGGCGCCGATGACGGCGATTGACTGGGGTTTGAAGAGCCGATCCAGGCCGCTTGGTTTCATGGGCACTCCCGTGGGTGGCGGATGGTGCCAGTGTAATATGCATTCAGCGCCGGTTCTGTGACAGGCTGCGGATCACTGCTTGGTGAGGGCGTTGGCGCGGAGGTAAAACCTCAGTTCACCCTGGATCTGGCGTACCGCTGCCAGGTGGTGCTCCTGCAGATAGATGTCCTGTTCCTGATCCAGCAAGGTTGAGGGTACCCCCAGGCTTTGCAGGTACTCGTCGAACAGCAGCGAGCTGTTGATTTCGATCAGATTGGACATCATGGCGGGACTCCCTTTTCCACTCAGGTTGAACGTTCAGTCTAGTCTCTGATCTGCCCCTTGCCGTAGCTACTGTCATATTTGACATCGAGTCGCTCACATATCCGTGCTGCCATGCGCCCGGCGGTAGAGAAGGAGAGGTTATAGTGAGGAAGTGACAAGGGGAGGAGTGCAATGATCAGGAGCTGGCTGTGGTGCGTCATTCTGCTGGCTGGCAGTGTGCAGGCGGCCGAGACTCCCATCAGGGCCTGGAATCTGCTGCTTGATCACCCCAATCCCGCCGTGGCTGGTCTGCTGCGACTCTCCCTCGATCTGACCGTGCCGGAATACGGTTCCTATCGGCTGATTGCCAGCCCGCCGATGGAGCAGGGTCGGGCGGTCAAGGAGTTGCAGGGGGGCGAACTGGTGCAGGTCGGGGTGTTTGCGCCCGACGAGGAGCGCGAGCGTACCCTGCTGGCCATCCATGTTCCGCTGGCAAAAGGGTTGCTGGGCTGGCGGGTGTGCCTCGTTCGGCAGGGGGACGAGGGGCGGTTTGCCAACATACGATCGCTGGCTGACTGGCAGCAGGCCGGGCTTCGCATCGGCCAGCACAGATCCTGGCCAGATACCCGTCTGCTCAAGGAGAACGGCCTCGATGTGGTGGTTGGCGGTCTCTATGAGGCCCTGTTCAACATGCTGCGCAAGCGGCGCTTCGACTGCTTTCTGCGCTCGGTCATCGAGATCGAGGATGAGCTCAAGCAGCACCCGGAGCTGGCCATCGAGCCCCACCTGGTGTTTCGCTATCCGCTGGCGCTGCTGTTTTTCGTCTCGCCCAGGTATCCGGAACTGGCCAAGCGCATCGAGCTGGGTCTGCAGCGGGCCCGCCAGTCCGGTGACTATGAGCGGGTATTCGAGGCGGGTTTTGGCAGCACCATCCGGCGGCTGCAGCTCGATCGACGGGTGATGCTGGAGCTGAGCAATCCGGATCTGCCGGCCGGCAGCCGCGCCATGATGCAGGATCCCTCGCTCATCTATGCGCCTGTATTGCCCGCCTTGTCAGCGCAGTGAGCCCTGACCCCGCGCCGTATCCCAGAAGGCGCGGATCAGCGGCTCTTCCAGCCGCTTCTTGAGCACCGCGATACCGACATCGAATGGCTTGAGTGCCGGCTTGGGCTCGACGATGCGTACCTTCTCACCCATGGGGCTGTGGTCGATCACCGCCGCCGGCACCAGCCCCACGCCGAAGCCGAGTGCCACCATGGCGACTATTCCTTCATTACCCGCCACCTCCGCATAGATGTTGGGGGCGATCCCCTTGTTGCGCAGCCACTGATCGCAGCGTTTGCGGGCCAGCCCCTGTTCCGAGAGGATCAGCGGCAGCCGCTCCCAGTCAGGTTCGCCCTGGGAGAACCACTGGTTCTGCTGGGGGGCGGTGCGGGGGGCGATAAACACCAGCGGCACTTGCTGCAGGCTGGCAAACTCCAGCTTGGAGGAGAGGGCATCCGGGCGGGCGGCGATGGCGAGGTCGGCCTCGTCGGCCAGGATCTTGTCCACCGCCAGCGCCGGGTCGCCGGTCTCCAGCTTGATCTCCAGCTGGGGATAGCGGCGGCGAAAGCGCTCCAGCACCTCGGGCAGCAGGAAGTAGCTGGCGGTGACCGAGCAGAACACCCTCAGTCGGCCCTGCAGCGGTTCATCGCTGCGCTTGAGCTCCTGCTTGAGCTGGCGCCACTCCTGCAGCAGCTCTCCACCAAACTCGCGCAGCTTCTCGCCCGCCACAGTGAGCCGCACCGAGCGGTTGTCCCGCTCGAACAGCACGCAGCCGGTCTCCTGCTCCAGCCGCTGGATGGCGCGGCTGAGAGTAGAGGGGCTGACCGCCATGGCATCGGCGCTCTTGCCGAAATGGAGGGAGTCGGCGAGGTGGAGAAACAGCTCGAGATTGCGAAGGTCCATCTTTCAGCTCCTGGCGCTGGATGTCTGTCCGATATCCAGCTGTGGGTAGTTAGCACCGCCATGTGATCATGAAGGGTTAACGTTTCAATTATTGCAACGTACTGTTTCGAATATATCAGTTCAGGCAATAAGTGTCCCGCGCTATAGTGGTTTCGACAACGCTGCCATCCGGCATGGAATCAATCGAACGGAGCAATCACCATGGCTAACTATTTCAACACCTTGAACCTGCGTCAGCAGTTGGCCCAGCTGGGCAAGTGTCGTTTCATGCAGCGCGAAGAGTTCGCGGACGGCTGCAACGTGCTGAAGGGCAAGAAGGTGGTGATTGTGGGCTGTGGTGCCCAGGGTCTGAACCAGGGCCTGAACATGCGTGACTCCGGGCTGGATATCTCCTACGCCCTGCGCAAGGCCGCCATCACCGAGAAGCGCGCCTCCTGGCAGAAAGCCACCGACAACGGCTTTGCGGTCGGTACCTATGAAGAGTTGATCCCGACCGCCGATCTGGTGCTGAACCTGACTCCGGACAAGCAGCACTCCGACGTGGTCAAAACCGTGATGCCGCTGATGAAGCAGGGCGCCGCACTGGGCTACTCCCACGGTTTCAACGTGGTGGAAGAGGGTCAGCAGATCCGCTCCGACATCACGGTCGTGATGGTCGCGCCCAAGTGCCCGGGTACCGAAGTGCGCGAAGAGTACAAGCGCGGTTTCGGCGTACCGACTCTGATCGCCGTTCACCCGGAGAACGATCCCAAGGGTGAAGGCATGGCCATCGCCAAGGCGTGGGCCTCTGCCACCGGCGGTGACCGTGCCGGCGTGCTGGAATCCTCCTTCGTGGCGGAAGTGAAATCCGACCTGATGGGCGAGCAGACCATCCTCTGCGGCATGCTGCAGGCCGGTTCCCTGCTCTGTTACGACAAACTGGTTGCCGAGGGCACAGACCCGGCCTACGCCGGCAAGCTGATCCAGTTCGGCTGGGAGACCATCACCGAAGCCCTGAAACAGGGTGGCATCAGCCTGATGATGGACCGCCTGTCCAACCCGGCCAAGTTGCGCGCCTTCGAGCTCTCCGAGCAGCTCAAGACCCTGATGCGTCCGCTGTTCGAGAAGCACATGGACGACATCATCGCCGGTGAATTCTCCCGCGGCATGATGGCCGACTGGGCAGAGGACGATGCCAAGCTGTTCGGCTGGCGCGAAGAGACCGGTAAATCCGCCTTCGAAAACGCCCCGGCGTTTGCAGGCAAGATTGCCGAGCAGGAGTACTTCGACAATGGTGTGGTGATGGTGGCCATGGTCAAGGCGGGTGTCGAACTGGCGTTCGAGACCATGGTGGCCTCCGGCATCTACGAGGAGTCTGCCTACTACGAATCCCTGCACGAGCTGCCGCTGATCGCCAACACAGTTGCCCGCAAGCGTCTGTACGAGATGAACGTGGTCATCTCCGACACCGCCGAGTACGGCAACTACCTGTTCGCCAACGCCGCCGTGCCCTTGCTGCGCGAGCACTTCATGCCGACCCTGAAAGCGGGCGACCTGGGTGCCAGCAAGGCGGAAGGGCAGAGCGTCGACAACCTGGCGCTGCTGGCGGCCAACGAGGCGACTCGCAACCACCCCATCGAAGCGATCGGCCAGGTACTGCGCGGTTACATGAAGGACATGAAGCGCATCGCCGTCGGCGGTTAAGCCGGCATCGGGCAGGATGATAAGGGGGCGGGGGTGACGATCCCTGTCGCCGGTCGGGCTGGACACCCGACCGGCCAGCCAGCAAAACCAGCCCGACAGCCATAAAAAATCCCCGCTCATCGAGCGGGGCTTTTGCATTCAGAAAGGCCGGCTAAATCAGGCTTTCCACGCTTTCCAGGTGTTGATCAGGCCGTTGGTGGAGCAGTCGTGGCTGGTGACAGCCTCGGCAGTGTTGAGCTCCGGCAGGATCTTGTTGGCCAGCTGTTTGCCCAGCTCCACACCCCACTGGTCGAAGCTGAAGATGTTCCAGATTGCGCCCTGTACGAAGATCTTGTGCTCGTACATGGCAATCAAAGAGCCAAGCGTCTTCGGGGTCAGGCTCTTGAACAGGATGGAGTTGGTCGGGCGGTTGCCTTCGAACACCTTGAACGGCACCAGATCCTTGACCTGCTCCAGGGTTTTGCCGGCGGCCAGGAACTCGGCTTCGACCTGTTCCTTGCTCTTGCCGAAGGCCAGCGCTTCGGTCTGGGCGAAGAAGTTGGCCAGCAGTTTCGGGTGGTGGTCGCCGATCGGGTTGTGGCTGATGGCCGGTGCCAGGAAGTCACAGGGGATCAGCTTGGTGCCCTGATGGATCAGCTGGTAGAAGGCGTGCTGGCCGTTGGTGCCCGGCTCACCCCAGATGATGGGGCCGGTCTGGTAGTCAACCGGCTTGCCGTTGCGATCCACGTACTTGCCGTTGGACTCCATGTTGCCCTGCTGGAAGTAGGCCGGGAAGCGGTGCATGTACTGATCGTACGGCAGAATGGCTTCGGATTCGGCACCATGGAAGTTGTTGTACCACAGGCCGATCAGCGCCAGCAGCACAGGCACGTTCTGCTCATAGGAGGCAGTGGCGAAGTGCATGTCCATCTCGAAGGCGCCTTGCAGCAGGGCTTCGAAGTTGTCGAAACCGACGGACAGGGCGATGGGCATGCCGATGGCAGACCAGGAGGAGTAGCGGCCGCCAACCCAGTCCCAGAATTCGAACATGTTGTTGGTATCGATGCCGAACTCGGCCACGGCCTTGCCGTTGGTGGAGAGCGCAGCGAAGTGCTTGGCAACGTGAGCCTTGTCACCGGCGATCTTGATGAACCAGTCACGGGCGGTCAGGGCGTTGGTCATGGTCTCCTGAGTGGTGAAGGTCTTGGAGGCCACCAGGAACAGGGTGGTTTCCGGATCGATCTTCTTCAGGGTCTCGGCGATGTGGGTGCCATCGACGTTGGAGACGAAGTGCATCTGCAGGTGGTTTTTGTAGGGACGCAGCGCCTCGGTAATCATCACAGGGCCCAGATCAGAGCCACCGATGCCGATGTTGACCACGTGCTGGATCGCCTTGCCGGTGTAGCCTTTCCATTCGCCGCTGATGATCTTCTCGCAGAAGCCCTTCATCTTGGCCAGTACGGCGTTCACTTCCGGCATCACATCCTTGCCGTCACACTCGATGGGGCGGTCGGAGCGGTTGCGCAGGGCCACGTGCAGTACCGAGCGGCCTTCGGTCATGTTGATCTTGTCGCCGTTGAACATGGCATCGATCGCGCTGCGAAGATCGGTCTCTTTGGCCAGATTAACCAGCAACTTGAGGGTTTCTTCGGTGATCAGGTTCTTCGAGTAATCGACCAGGATGTCGCCGCCGAAGGTGAGGGAGAATTTGTCGAAACGCTGGGGATCCTGGGCGAACAGATCCTTGAGCCGGGTCTCTTTGTTCGCTGCAAAGTGGGCTTCCAGCGCCTGCCAGGCCTGGGTCTGGGTTGGATTGATGTTTTTCATAGGATTATCAGTCTTCCAAGTTGTGTATGAACCTTGCAGGCAAGGCTCCCGCCAAACCTTATTATTCGAGCACTATACCGGACCCATTATACCGAGCCCATGGTGCGGCCCGTGTAACAGAGCTTTACCAATTGTCTGCCATCGACCGAGTTTACAACCAAAACGCTGCGATTATGAGTCACCCATGGCAGCCGGATCTTGCGTTTGCTCATACTTGGTCGGGCTTGTGGCCATTGAAAGGGCTTTCAGGGCGAGGGCATGCTGCGAGCGGGGTGGCAGTTTGGCCTGGCAGTCAAAAGAGTATTCGACAGACGCCTTTTTGCTCATTTCATGCGCAGGCGCAAATTGTCGGTGGCCCGAGATGGCTAGCATGGGTGTCGTATGGACTAGATCTCCCAGGGATGGCCACAGTCTGGAATGAGGAGATCGCTATGAAAGCTGTGTTGTCCCTGTTTGCCCTTAGCCTGATCGCCACCGGCCTCATCGGCCTGTTGACCCTGGTACTAAGCAGTGCGGCACCTACTTTGCCGCTGCGGGTACTGGCGGTGATCGGTGCCGTGCTGGGGGGATATGTGCTGGTGCAACCGCTGTTGAACCGGGTGGCACGTCGGCTGGTGTAAGCCGACGCCACCGGTATGCTGAAAACAAAGTTCGGCCCGTTGTGGCCGGCTTTTTTTATGGTGGTGTTCACCCCTGCCGAGGCCAGAGACGACAATGCCAGCCCGAAGGCTGGCATTGTGGGTGGCTGCAAAACCGCGTTTACGCCTGTGGCTTTTGCATGTGCATGACCATCTGCGGGAAGGGGATCTCGATGCCCTCGGCATCGAAGGTGAGCTTCACCTTCTCGTGGAAGTCGAACCAGACTCCCCAGTAGTCGCCGGTCTTGACCCAGGGGCGCACAATGATGTTGACCGAGGAGTCGGCCAGCGCGGCGACGGCGATGGTGGCTGCCGGCTCCTTGAGGATGCGCGGCTCTTCGTTAACCAGCCGCTCCAGGATCTGCTTGGCCTTGCGGAGATCCGAGCCATAGCCGATGCCGAAGGTCATGTCGACGCGGCGGGTATCCATGCGCGAGTAGTTGACTATGGTGCCGTTGAGGATGGCGGAGTTGGGCACCACCACCATCTTGTTGTCACCTGAGGTGAGGGTGGTGGTGAACAGTTGCGCCGACTGCACCACACCGGCGGTGCCGGCCACTTCGATGAACTCGCCTGCCTTGATGGGGCGGAAGATGATCAGCAGGAAGCCGGCGGCGAAGTTGGAGAGCGAGCCCTGCAGCGCCAGACCGATGGCCAGACCGGCGGCACCGATAATGGCGACGAAGGAGGCGGTCTGCACCCCGACCCGGCCCAGTGCGGCGATCACCACGAACACCAGGATGGCGTATTTGAGGATGCTGCCGACGAAGTGGGTGACAGTGGTGTCCAGCTTGCGGGACTGCATCACCTTGACCACGGCGCCGCTGATGAGGTTGGCGGCGATGTAGCCGACCAGCAGGGTGAGCAGGGCGGCCGCGATGTTGACGGCATACTCGATCAGCAGGCCCTGGTTGTTGACCAGCCAGGTCTGCGCTTCGGTAATGATTTCGGGTTCCATAGGGTGTCCTGTCAGGCGATAAAAGGTTTATGACGCATGAATCTAACATTGGCATGCGACAGTCCGGGTCGCATCTGGTGCTCACCGCCTCTTTTGTGCCACAAAAAACAAGGGAGGCCAAGGCCTCCCTCTTTACTGCAACTCACCTGGTGCGGCGTTGCCGCGGCTGATTGCGAATGCATTGTCGCCGGGCGTACTGCTCAGCTCTGCAGCAGCTGGCTGCGGATAAACTGCCACTGATCTTCAAAGCCAGCGGTGGGTTTGATTTTGAACTCGGAGCGGACGAACTGGCTGATACGCCCTTCGGTATAGGCCAGCAGCAGGTTGGCCAGCATGGTCTCGTCGAGCTGGAAGCCCTGGCCTTCGCGCAGCCGTTTCTCCCGCAGTACCTGCTTGATCTGGGTCTCCAGCTTGTCGAACAGGATACTGATGCGATCCCGCAGCCGGTCGTGCTCACCCAAGAGGGCATCGCCATTGAGGATGCGGGTAATGCCTGGATTGCGCTCGGCGAACACCAGCAGCAGCTGCAGTATGTGGTGACAGCGGCTCATGGTGTCCTTCTCTTCGGCCATGATCAGGTTGACCCGTGACAGCAGGGAATCTTCGATAAAGTCGATCAGCCCCTCGAACATCCGCGCCTTGCTGGGAAAATGTCGATAAAGGGCAGCCTCGGAGACCCCCACCTCGGCCGCCAGACGGGCCGTGGTAATGCGCTGGCCTGGGCTGGTCTCCAGCATGTGGGCGAGCGCCTGCAGGATCTGATCGCGCCGACTCTGTTTCTGATTACTGCTTGCCATGGATTCCCCTAAAAAAACAATGGCCTGATTCTGTTATTAGGCACCGCCGCTCGGGCCGGTGTGGTCTGTTATTGGCGACCAGAAGAACCAAAACCGCCTTCACCCCGTTCGCTCTGATTGAACTCATCGACCAGTTGGAAGCTGGCCTGAACCACCGGCATGATCACCAGCTGGGCGATGCGCTCGCCGGGCTGCATGGTGAACGCCTCTTTGCCGCGGTTCCATACCGAGACCATCAGCTGGCCCTGGTAGTCGGAATCGATGAGGCCGACCAGGTTGCCCAGCACGATGCCGTGCTTATGGCCGAGGCCGGAGCGGGGTAGGATGGTGGCGCACAGGCCCGGATCCTGGATGTGGATGGCCAGCCCGGTCGGTACCAGGGTGGTATCACCCGGTGCCAGGGTCAGCGGGGCATCCAGCAGGGCGCGCAGATCCATGCCGGCGGAGCCCGGTGTGGCGTAGGCAGGCAGCGGATAGTCGGTGCCGATGCGGGCATCCAGAATCTTCAGTTCAATTTGTGTTGTCATAAATCGTTTTTATTGGAGTGGAGGTGGTCGATTGACTGGCTCAGCGCCGGTAATGGCGTGCAATCAGGGCAATCAGGTGACGAGCCAGCGTCAGCTTATCGGCCAGGGGCAGAGGGGCTTGACCCCCTTGCCAGAACACGGTGAGGGCGTTGTCATCGGCATTGAAGCCCTGGCCCGCACGGGATACGTCGTTGGCGGCGATCATGTCCAGCCGCTTACGCTGCAGTTTGTCGAGGGCGTATTGTTCCACATCCACGGTTTCTGCGGCAAATCCGACGGTGAAGGGTTTGTCTGACAAGGCTCCCACGGCGGCGATGATGTCGGGGTTCTTGACCAGGGTCAGCTGCATCTGGTCGTTGTCGCCGGTCTTCTTGATCTTCTGCTCGGCCACCTGGGCGGGGCGATAATCGGCGACGGCGGCGCAGCCGATGAAGAGGTCGCTCTCGCCGACCCGGCTCATGACCGCCTGGTGCATCTGCTCGGCGCTCTCGACGTCGATGCGGGTGACGCCGGCCGGGGTGGCCAGTGCCACCGGGCCGCTCACCAGCGTCACCTCGGCACCTGCTTCACGGGCGGCGCGGGCGATGGCATAGCCCATCTTGCCGGAGCTGTGGTTGCTGATGTAGCGCACCGGATCGAGCGCTTCACGGGTCGGGCCTGCGGTGAGCAGTAGTCTGACGCCGGCCAGCAGCGGCTCGGCGCTGAGCTGCTGGCAGCAGCGTTCAACCAGCTCGAGGGGATCCAGCATCCGGCCCGGGCCCACGTCACCGCACGCCTGGCTGCCGGAATCCGGCCCCCACAGCAGTATGCTGCGACTGGCGAGAGTCTTGAGGTTGGCCTGAGTGGCGGCGTTGAGGTACATCTGCTGGTTCATGGCCGGCGCCAGGGCGACCGGTGCCGGAGTGGCCAGGCAGAGGGTGGTGAGCAGCTCGTCGGCCATGCCGGCGGCCATGCGGGCCATCAGATTGGCGCTGGCAGGGGCGATCAGCACCAGATCGGCCCACTTGGCCAGCTCGATGTGACCCATGCCCGCCTCGGCGGCGGGATCCAGCAGACTGTCGGCCACCGGGTGCCCGGAGACGGCCTGCAGGGTCAGGGGGGTGATGAACTCCTTGGCGGAGCGGGTCATCACCACCCGTACCTCGGCGCCCTGATCTTTCAGGCGGCGTACCAGCTCGGCACTCTTGTAGGCGGCGATCCCGCCGCTGACACCCAACAGGATGCGTTTATCGGCCAATCTCATCTGCTGTTTCTCTTCCGGCTCACTCTGACTGGTCGGCTAAGATACCACAGGCTGCAGTCGACGACAGAGGCTGACATGGGGGTCTTGTGGCCGGGCTCCCGTGATTTCTTTGCTATGTTTTCTCTCAATAGCGCAAAGGAGAGACAAATGAGCATCAAGGAGTGGCCAGAGGATGAACGACCCCGTGAGAAGCTGCTGCGTCACGGCCCGGGCGGTTTGTCCGATGCCGAGCTGCTGGCGATCTTCCTGCGCTCCGGGGTCAGTGGCCTGAGTGCGGTAGATCTCTCCCGCAACCTGTTGAATCAGTTCGGATCGCTGCGCAATCTGCTGGGGGCGGACCGACGTGCCTTCTGCGAGGCGCATGGCCTCGGCCCGGCCAAATATGCCCAGCTGCAGGCGGTGCTGGAGATGGGCAAACGCCATCTGGCGCAGCAGCTGCAACGGGGGGATGCGCTCACCTCGCCCCAGCTGACCCGGGACTATCTGCAGGCCCAGCTGCGAGATCGGCCGCGGGAGGTGTTTGCCCTGCTGCTGCTCGACAATCAGCACCGAGTGATTCAATTCGTTGAACTTTTTTACGGTACCCTCGACTCGGCGAGCGTCTGGCCCAGAGAAATCGTGCAGATCGCACTCAAACATAATGCAGCCGCCGTGATTCTGGCGCATAATCACCCGTCCGGCGTCGCCGAGCCCAGTAGGGCCGACCGCCAGATCACGGATCGGATCACGGCCGCCTTGGCCCTGATCGATATCAGAGTGCTGGATCACTTGGTGATCGGTGATGGCATCACGGTTTCTTTCGCCGAGCGCGGTTGGTTATGACTGTGCTCTGGCGCCGTATTAGTTGATCTTTGATCACGGATGCTGTATAAAATGCCGCCTTCTGTTTGCCCCGCAATCGAAGGCCAGCGGGGCAGATATTTGCTCGAGCAATGAAGTAAGATTTGGAGAGACTGACATGTCTAGAGTATGCCAAGTAACCGGCAAGCGCCCGGCAGTTGGTAACAACCGTTCGCACGCTAACAACGCTACCAAGCGTCGTTTCCTGCCGAACCTGCACACTCACCGTTTCTGGGTTGAGAGTGAAAAACGCTTCGTAAGCCTGCGCGTATCCGCAAAAGGCATGCGTATCATCGACAAGCGTGGCGTTGAAGTGGTTCTGGCTGAACTGCGCGCCAGCGGTGTTAAGGTATAAGGAATTAGATCATGGCTAAAGGTATTCGCGAGAAGATTCGCCTGAACTCCAGCGCCGGTACTGGTCACTTCTATACCACTACCAAAAACAAGCGCACCATGCCCGAAAAAATGGAAATCAAAAAGTTTGATCCCGTTGTTCGTCAGCATGTGATCTACAAGGAAGGCAAAATCAAGTAATTGCTTGATGCTGCATTCCCAAAAACCCGGCCTAGTGCCGGGTTTTTTTATGGCTGGAATTCAGTACACTGCCGGTTCGAAGGGAGGCTTGTCATGTTCAAATTGAGCCGCAGAGGCTGGAACAACGTGATCATCGTGGTGGTGCTGATCGTGATCACCCTGTTGCACCGGCTGGAGATCGCCCAGCAGGAAAACAGCGCCAAGCGGGCGCGTCCGCTGCTGCCTGAGAGCGCCGTGGTGCTCACCTGGCAGGGGCCGAGCTGGCAGATAGAGCGCATCGGGCAGGGCTGGCGCAGCGGGCCGGATCTGGGGCTCGACAGTACCCAACTGGCGGCGCACATCGAGGCCTGGCAGGGCTGGCTGCTGCCACCCGGTGAAGCCGTGCGCGGCAATCCGGTTACCCTCAAGATCTGGGTCGCCGGCCAGAGCGACCCCATCGAGGTGGGGCTCTATCAGGATGACGGCAAGTTTGCCGCCCTGCTGCCACCCTCGACCTGGCTCAGCCTGAGCCAGGAGCAGTACCGCAGCCTGCTGCGTCCTGCACCCTAACCCTTTTTCAGCGTCAGCACGAGGATCCCATGCCTGAATTACCGGAAGTCGAAGTCAGCCGCCAGGGCATCTCGCCCTGGCTTACCGGCATCAAGGTCACCCGGGTGGTGGTGCGGGACGGCCGCCTGCGCTGGCCGGTGCCGGGAGAGATCCAGGAGCTGGTGGACCTCACCATCCACCGGGTCAGCCGCCGCGCCAAGTACCTGCTGCTGGAGACCGACTTCGGTACCGCCATCCTCCATCTGGGCATGTCGGGCAGCCTGCGAGTGCTGGACATCGGCACCCCGGCCGAGAAGCACGATCACGTGGATATCGAGCTCGAGAACGGCAAGCTGCTGCGGCTCAACGATCCGCGCCGCTTCGGTGCCCTGCTGTGGACCCGCGAGCCGGCCGAGGCGCATACGCTGCTGGCCAAGCTGGGGCCAGAGCCGCTCACCGACGCCTTCAATGCCGATTACCTGCGTGAGCGCGCCAAGGGGCGCAGCACCGCCATCAAGACCTTCCTGATGGACAACCAGGTGGTGGTCGGGGTGGGCAACATCTACGCCAACGAGGCGCTCTATGCCGCCGGCATTCATCCCAAGCGGGCGGCGGGCAACATCAGTGCCGAGCGGCTGGGCACCCTGGTCGGGGAGATAAAGCGGGTGCTGGCCGAGGCGATTCGGCAGGGGGGCACCACCCTCAAGGATTTCACCAGTGCAGACGGCAAACCGGGTTATTTCGTGCAGCAGTTGCAGGTGTACGGGCGGGGCGGTCAGCCCTGTTTTCACTGCCACACCTTGCTCAGCGAAATCCGGCTGGGACAGCGCACGACCGTGTTCTGCTCCCACTGTCAGCGCTGAATCGCGGTTTTTTCGGCCTGAAACGGCCAAGTTGTAAGAGAGTATTTCCAGTCTGTTGAATATTTGCTCGCCCGTCACTACTATCTCGGCCGTTCAGGCGGTTTGAGACAATAAAATGACAGCTAAATCAATAGACTGGGACCATTTGTCCCGGCAGGGGCACTATTGTGCCCAAAAAATGGCGCGCTTCCTCTATCCCGATGACAGCGCCCGCAAGACCTTCAATCGCGCCAAGTTCGTGCTGCGCAGCCTGCTCTATCGGCAGCAGCTGAGCCGGGTGTTCGAGCTGTTTCAGGCCGAACCGCTCAAGGCCCTGCCTGCCCACTATCCCGAGCTGCTCGACAAGCCGATGCGGCCCTATCGCTTTGCCGGCTCCACCGCGACCGAGCGGGCCGAGATGCTGGAAAACCACTACCGGCTGATGCTGGCCCGCTACCCGGATCTGATCGACCCGCTCTATCTGGGGGATGGCATCGAGCTGGGCCGTTATCCCGAGAGCGGCTGCCGCATCGTGCTGCGCCACGACGGCACCTTCCGCCGCGAGGCGGAGCTGGCCCTCTCCATCGTCGACCCGCAGGGCAAGCGGCTCTATAGCTGCGCCTTCTCGCTGGCAGGCACCCCCAACCGGCTGGCGGTGGTGATCGGTTCGGTACAGGGCCCGGAGCCCTGCATCGAGCAGGCGCAGGACAAGGTGCGTGCGCTGACCAAGGAGGGCCACGGTCTGCGGCCCAAGTCGCTGGTGGTGATGTTGGTGATGCAGCTGGCCGAGGCGATGCAGGCCGAGCATATCTCGGCGGTGCGGATGAAGGCCCACATCTATCAGGCCCGTCGCTACAGCAAGAAGAAGAAGGCCTGTCTGCAGGCGGACTATGACGAGCTGTGGCAGGAGTTCGGCGCCACCGATCTGGACAGCAACTTCGTGCGGCTGCAGCCCGCCCAGCGCAAGCCGCTGGAGGAGATCGCCTCCAAGAAGCGGGCCATGTACCGGCGCCGCTACGAGTGGCTCGATCAGCTGACCCTGGCAGGCCAGCAGCTGCTGGGCCCGCGTCTGGCGGGCTGAGGCAGGCATGAACTGCAAACAGGCTACCCTCGGGTAGCCTGTTTCGTTGTTACTTGGTCTGTTTGGCCTTGATGGCGGCCGCCACTATGGGGTCGACGAACTGGCGGATGTCGCCGCCGTGCAGGGCCACCTCCTTCACCAAGGTGGAGGAGATGAAGGAGTTCTCCTCGGCCGGGGTGAGGAACACGCTCTCCAGCTCCGGCATCAGGCGGCGGTTCATGTTGGCCAGCTGAAACTCGTATTCGAAGTCGGAGACGGCGCGCAGACCGCGGATCAGCACATTGGCCTGCTGCTCCTTGGCAAAGTCCACCAGCAGGCCGGAGAAGCCGACCACCTTGACGTTGGGCAGGTGGGCGGTCACCTGGCGGGCCAGCTGAACCCGCTCGTCCAGATCGAACAGCGGCCGTTTGCTCGGGCTGTTGGCCACCCCGACCACCACCTGGTCAAACAGTCTGGCGGCCCGGCCGATGAGATCGGTGTGGCCGTTGGTGACGGGATCGAAGGTGCCGGGATAGATTACCTTGTTGGTCATGCTGCTGATTCCTGCAACCGGGAAATTTGGTCGCATTATAGGGTCTGTTGGGGGATTGGCGCGACCGCAATGGGGCGAGTTTTGGCGCCCCGATGGTGGCTTTGCCGCGTCAAATCGGCACCGACGGGCGTCTTCGCTTGAGAATAGCGATACATCAGGCAAGAATACCGCATCGCGCATCAAGCCTCCTTGCGTTGGTGACAGGGAGCAAAGGGATTTTTTATGAAACGTATTCTGGTAGTCCGCAATGACAAGATTGGTGACTTCATGCTGGCCTGGCCGAGTTTTGCCATGCTCAAGCGCTCCATGGAGTGTCATGTGACTGCCCTGGTTCCCGCCTATACGGCACCGCTGGCCCGCCTCTGCCCCTGGATTGACGAGATCATCCTGGATCCGGGCTCACGGGCCGACAAGGAACAGCAACGTGCCTTGCAGGCACGCATCAAGGCGGCCGCCTTCGATGCCTCCATCTGCCTCTTCTCCAACTCCCGCAACGCCATGCTGGTGTGGAAGGCGCACATTCCCTACCGGCTGGCGCCGGCCACCAAGCTGGCCCAGGTGCTCTACAACCAGCGCCTGATCCAGCGCCGCTCCCGCTCCCAGAAGCCGGAGTACGAATACAACCTGGATCTGGTGCGCCGTTTCCTCGCCGACCAGCAGGTGAGCGCGGTGGAGCCGCAGGGCCCCTACCTCAGCTTCGATGCGAAGAGCCTGCAACAGGTGCGCGAGCAGGTCGCCGCCCGCCTGCGGCTCGATGCCGGCCGCCCCTGGCTGATGGTGCATGCCGGCAGCGGCGGCTCGGCCAACAACCTCTCCATCGAGCAGTACGCCCGTCTCATCATCAAGCTCAACCAGGCCTGTCCCGAGCTGCAGTGCATCCTGACTGCGGGGCCGGGGGAAGAGAAGATCGCCGAACAGCTGGCGGCCGAGCTGCTGGCCCACGGTGGCAACGGCTGGATCTACCGCTCCGAGGAGGGGCTGCCCAAGTTCTGCCAGGTGATGGCCAACGCCGCCCTGTTCGTGGCGGGCAGCACAGGGCCGCTGCACATCGCCGCGGCGCTGGATGTGCCCACCATCGGCTTCTTCCCGGCGCACCGTTCGGCAACGCCACTGCGCTGGCGTCCGCTCAACAGCGAGGGGCGCCACCTGGCGTTCAGCCCGCCGGAAGACAGCGATCACCCGGAAGACATGAGCCAGCTCGATCCCAAGACCATGGCGGCGGCGATCGCCCGCTGGGCACCGCCGTTCTGGCGCAGCGAGCAGTGATAGCGGATAGCGCAAATGCAGACAGGGCCCTTCAAGGGCCCTGTCTCGTATGGGGGGCTCGCTGGCAGCGCCCGTCTGCGGCGGTTTACTTGTTCGCCTGTTCCGGTGCCTGTGGCTGCTGGCGGATCCAGAGGTCGGCGTACTTCACGAAGGTGGAGTGGGCCGACAGTATGGCCAGCAAGAGCCCCTGCTTGCCATCGAGGAAGCCGGCCTTGAGCAGGTACATCTTGAGGAAGCAGCCCAGCGCGTGCACCAGCCCCTGGCCGAGGGAGCCCTTCTTGCCGCGGGCGGTGCGCTGATCGGCCCAGGCGCGGGCATAGCCGGCGGACTTGACCAGGTAGTGTTCCAGATCCCGATAGGTGAAGTGGAGCAGGTCGCCGTGCAGGTTGACGATCTTCATGTTGGCGCGCACTTCCACCTTCTCGTGCACCAGCACCTCGTTGTAGCTGGTGAGATCCTTGGGATAGAGGCGCAGCACCCGGTCCGGGTACCAGCCGCTGTGGCGGATGAAGCGGCCGAACACCCAGGAGAGGCGCGGGATCGAGTAGATGGTGTCGCTGGCCGGGTTGGCCATGACGGCGGCGATGGCGGCTTTCAGCTCGGGGGTGAGCCGTTCGTCCGCATCCAGCCACAGCACCCAGTCGGATTGCACGTGGGACTGGGCGAGGCGGCGCTGGCGGCCGAAGCCCGGCCACACCGGGTTGACGAAGAAGCGGGCGCCGAATTCGGCGGCGATGGCCGGGGTCTCGTCCTGGCTGCCGGAGTCCATGATGACGATCTCGTCGACCAGTCCATCGAGGGAGGCGAGGCAGGGGCGCAGGTTTTCGGCTTCATTCTTGACGATAAGGACAGCCGCCAGAGTCGGTTTGTTCACGGATTAAAGGCTCTTGTTGGCGCCCGACTGGCGGGCCATGCTCAAATTGGCGCCCATTCTAGCCTAAAACGGCAGGCGGAGCATGGTTCCGGCGGCGGGATACGCGTCGGTTTCAAATGGGTTGTTTTTTGGCGCCAGGATGTATGGCAGCGGGATCTTCTGTTATTTCTCGGGCCATTCTTCAGGCATAATCTCGGCCAGCAACGATTAACCGCAGGGCGTGGCCCTGGAGAAGTGCGAGATGAAAATATTGGTGATCGGCCCCTCCTGGGTCGGCGACATGGTGATGTCCCAGAGCCTCTACAAGGCGATCAAGGCCAACCACCCCGACAGCGAGCTGCACGTGATGGCGCCCGCCTGGTGTGGTGCCCTGCTGGAGCGGATGCCGGAGGTGGACAAGGCCATCCCGATGCCGCTTGGCCACGGCGACTTCAAGCTGGGAGCCCGCCGTCGGCTCGGCAAGCAGCTGGCGGCCGAAAAGTACGATCAGGCCATCATCCAGCCCAACTCCATGAAGTCGGCGCTGATCCCCTGGTTTGCCCGCATCCCGGTGCGCACCGGCTGGAAGGGCGAGCATCGCTTCGGCCTGCTCAACGACATGCGCAGCAACAAGTCCGCCTTTCCGCTGATGGTGGAGGCCTACCTGGCGCTGGCCTATCCCAAGACGCAGATGAAGAGCCGGGCCGATATCCCGACCATCCCCCAGCCGGCTCTCAACGTCGATCTCGTCAACCAGGAGAAGGCGCTGGCGCGGCTCGGGCTGGATCGCGCCCGTCCGGTGCTGGTGCTCTGCCCTGGGGCCGAGTTCGGCCCGGCCAAGCGCTGGCCGGAGGGCCACTACGCCGTGGTGGCGCAAAAACACCTCGACGAGGGCTGGCAGGTGTGGATCTTCGGCTCTGGCAAGGATGCGGCGGTGGCCAACACCATTCGCGACCAGATCAACCCGCTGTCGCGTCCCAACTGCCACGTGCTGGCGGGCAAGACCAGCCTGTACGAGGCGATCGACCTGATGGCGCTGGCCGGGCGGGTGATCGCCAACGACTCCGGCCTGATGCACGTTGCCGCCGCCCTCAACCGGCCGCTGATCGGGGTCTATGGCTCCACCTCGCCGCTCTATACCCCGCCGCTGGCGGACCGGGTCGAGATCGTCCACACCGACATCGAGTGCCGACCCTGCTTCAAGCGCACCTGTAAGTTCGGCCACCTCAAGTGCCTGATCGAGCTGATGCCGGAGCAGGTCATCGAGGCTGGCCGCCGGCTGGAGTGCAGCGAGACGCCGGCCCCGCCGCTGGCGCTGCCGCCCGGCGAACCGCCCCGTTTTGTCGCCGAGCCGGGCAAGCGCGGGGAGCCGCACTAGCATGGGCTATCGGCTGCTCTACAACCTGCTGATCCACCTGGGGTTGCCGCTGGCATTGCTGGCGCTCTACAAGCCGAAGAAGGGCAAGCCCGGCTTTGGCAAGCGCTGGGCCGAGCACCTGGGGCGGACACCCGCCACCGGGCAGGAGGCGCCGCTCTGGATCCATGCGGTGAGCGTGGGGGAGACGCTGGCCATCAGCCCCTTCATCCGCGCCCTCAAGGCCGAGCGGCCCTTCTTGCCGATCCTGCTCACCACCACCACCCGCACCGGCGCCGAGCAGGCCGCCAGGCTGGGGGATCTGGTGGAGCACCGCTACGCGCCGCTCGACTACCCCTGGGCGGTGGCGGCGTTCCTCAAGGCCGTCAAACCGCGCGCGCTCTGGGTGATGGAAACCGAACTGTGGCCGAACTGGCTGGCGGCCTGCGAGGCGCGCCACCTGCCGGTGACCATCATCAATGCCCGCCTCTCGGAGCGATCCTGCCGGCGTTATGGCCGTTTTCAGGGCGCCTTCGATGCCCTCAGCCGGCCGCTGACCCACCTGCTCTGCCAGCACCAGGACGACGCGGATCGCTTCCATCGGCTGGGGCTGGGGCGCGAGCGGCTGGCGGTGACCGGCTCCATCAAGTTCGACATCCAGCTCGATGAGCAGGTGCAGGCCAAGGGCCGCGCCCTGCGCCAGTTGCTTGGGGCGGAGCGGCCGGTCTGGATCGCCGCCAGCACCCATCAGGGGGAGGACGAGCAGGTGCTGGTCGCCTTCGATCGGGTGCTCGCGGCGCAGCCGTCGGCCCTGTTGATCCTGGTGCCGCGCCACCCCGAGCGGTTCGAGCGGGTGATGGCGCTGTGCGCCCCCTACGGCTGCGTGCGGCGTACGGCAGGCGGTGCGGTCGGCGAGCGCGACAAGATCTATCTGGGCGATACCATGGGCGAGCTGCCGCTGATGCTGGCGGCGGCCGATGTGGCCTTCGTCGGCGGCAGCCTGGTCAAGGTGGGTGGCCACAACCTGCTGGAGCCGGCTGCGCTCGGCAAACCCTGCCTGAGCGGCCCCGCCTACTTTAACTTCAGCGACATCACCCGCCAGCTGGTGGCCCAGGGTGGCGCCGCCGTGGTGGCCGATGCCGCCGAGCTGGGGGAACAGGTGAGCGCGCTGCTGGCCGACGAGAGCCGGCGCCGGGAGATGGGCGAGCAGGCCCGCGCCGTGGTGCTGCGCAACCAGGGGGCGCTGGCGCGCACCCTGTCTCACTGCCTCGCCAGCCTGGAGAGCGACTGAGTCGGGAGTGGTGGGCATAAAAAAACGGAGCGCTTCGCGCTCCGTTTTGCATTTCAGAGACCGGCTCAGCGCACGATCAGGCCAAGCAGGATCCCCACCACGCCGAAGTCGGCATCGCTGAAGGTGGTGTTGGCAAAGCCGAGATCCCCCAGCACCGGCAGCAGGAATACCGGCAGGAAGGTGATCAGCAGGCCGTTGGCGAAGGCACCGAGCATGGCGCCGCGACGGCCGCCGGTGGCATTGCCGAACACCCCGGCCGCAGCGCCGACGAAGAAGTGCGGCACGACGCCCGGAATGATGACGGTGAGCCCCAGCAGATAGAGCAGCACCATGCCCACCAGCCCGGCGGCAAAGCTCGACAGGAAGCCGATCAGCACCGCATTGGGGGCGTAGGGGAAGACGATGGGGCAGTCCAGCGCCGGCTTGGCGTTTGGCACCAGCTTGTCGGAGATCCCCTTGAAGGCCGGCACGATTTCGGCGATGACCATCCGTACCCCCTGCAGGATCACGTAGACCCCGGCGGCGAAGGTGATGGACTGCATCAGGGAGAACATGAACCAGTGCTTGCCCTTGGCGACGCTGGCGACGAACTCGGGGCCGGCAAAGGCGGAGGTGATGAGGAAAATGATCCCCATGGTGAAGGAGATGGCCACCGGGGTATCGCGCAGGAACAGCAGGCTCTTGGGCACCTGCACCTCTTCGCTGCTGTGGGCCTTGTTGCCGAACTTGGCGCCGATCCAGCCGGCCAGCACGTAGGAGCAGGTGGAGAAGTGGCCGAGTGCCACGTCATCGGAACCGGTGATCTGCTTCATGTAGGGGTGGGCGAGGGCCGGGAACAGCACCATGGTCACGCCGACCACCAGGCTGCCCACCGCGATGAGCGGGATGCCGCTCATGCCGCCGGCGGAGAGGATGGCCGCCACCATCATCGACATGAACAGGGTGTGGTGACCGGTCAGGAAGATGAATTTCCACGGGGTGAGCCGGGCGATCAGTATGTTCACCAGCATGGCGAAGAACATGATCATCGCCATCTCCTTGCCGAACGACTGCTGGGCGATGGAGACGATGGCCTCGTTGTTGGGTACCACCCCCTTGATGCCGAAGGCGTGCTGGAAGATGGTGGCGAAGTCGCCCAGCGAGTTCACTACCAGGGTGGCGCCGGCCCCCAGGATGACGAAGCCCATGATGGTCTTGACCGTGCCCTTGATGCATTCGGTCACCGGTTTCTTCTGGGCGATCAGGCCGATGAGGGCGATCAGACCGACCAGCACGGCCGGCTCCGACAGCACGTCAAACATCAGAAAATTGAAAAATTCCATGGTCAGCTCCAAGCAGATGGAAGCGGCGGCTCACCGGCCGCCCAGACAGTCGCAAAAGGGTTAGAGTGCGCCCAGCTCGCGCAGGGCGATGGCGAGTTTTTCTTTCATGGCGGCCTTGTCGACCATGTTGTCCAGGGAGACCAGCCGGCCGTCGACCCCCATGCTGACCAGCTGTTCGGCGATGTCGCGGGTGGCGACAAAGATCTCGGCGCTCTCGCTGCCGGCGGAGGCGAGATCCCGGTGATCCACCTCGGCCGTCACGGCCAGCTCCTTGAGAATGCTCTTGATGCTCATCTCCATCATCAGGCTGGTGCCCAGGCCGTGTCCGCATACAACCAGAATCTTCATGTTCTCTTCCTCTGTCGGGCGCAGGGCGCCACTCAATAACGCGCCAGGATGCGCAGGATGTCGTCTTTGCTGGTGGCCGCCATGATGGCCGCCACGTCTTCTTCATTCATGAACAGCTCGGCCAGCTGGGCGATGGTCTCCACGTGGGAGTTGCTGTCGCTGGCGGCCAGGGTGACCAGCAGCCGGACCGGGTCGTTGCCCTCGGAGCCGAAGTTGACCCCCTCCTTCAGCACGGTCAGCGCCAGTCCCAGCCGGTTGACGCCGTCTTCCGGGCGGGCGTGGGGCATGGCCAGCCCCGGGCCCAGCACGTAGTAGGGGCCCAGCTCCTCGTGGGAGCGGTAGAGCGCCGCCATATAGGAGGGCTCGATGGTGCCGTTGGCCAGCAGGGGGGCGGTGGCCAGCTCGATGGCGTGGCGCCAGTCGCGGGCGCCCGCTTCGATGGAAATGACCTCCTCGGTCAGCAATTGGGTCAGCATGGCAGTGTCCGGGCTGGATAAGATGGCGCCAATCTAGCGATCTTGCCGGCTGATAACTGTGAGCCTGATCGCGAAAGTTAGCGCTACCAGATAGCGCTAACATCGATCTGTGATAGCGCTATCATTTCTCTCACAGAAGGGATTCATCCTGCCCCTTGTCGGCCTCAAAGGGGGTAAAATCCGGTTTGAGCAAATAGTCAGTGCCCCGCTTTTGCCTTAAAGTGAGCACCCGTATGCCGAGGAAGGGAAAGGATGTCAGAAGCGAAGAAACGCCGTAGCACGGGTCGGGTGACCCTCAACGATGTGGCCCAGCTGGCCGGCGTGGGGGCCATGACGGTGTCGCGCGCCCTGCGCACCCCCGAGCTGGTATCCGACAAGATGCGCGAGCGCATCGAGGCGGCGGTGGACGAACTCGGCTATATCCCCAACCGGGCGGCGGGGGCGCTGGCATCCGCCACCTCCCAGACCATAGTGGTGATCGTGCCCAGCCTGACCGACTGCGGCTGCGGCGAGGTAATTGCCGGACTGCAGCAAAGCCTGCGCCGGGAGGGTTACCAGATCATGCTGGGGGATGCCCAGCACCTCAAACAGCAGGAAGAGAGCCTGCTGACCAGCTTCCTGCAGCACAATCCGGCGGCCGTGGTGCTGTTTGGCAGCGATCCCGGCGAGACCATCCGCCAGCGGCTGAAGGCGGCCCGCCTGCCGGTGGTGGAGGTGGGGGCCATGGCCCGCAGCCCCATCGACATGAACGTCGGGGTTTCCAACTTCGATGCCGGCTATCAGCTGACCCGTCACCTCATCGAGCGCGGCTACCGCAATATCGGCTTTCTCTGCGCCCGCCAGGAGCAGTGGATGCTGCAGCAGCGCATGCAGGGCTGGCAGAAGGCGCTGCTGGACAATTACCTCTCCCCCGACGCCATCATCAACACCTCGGAGCGACCCAGCTTCAGCACCGGGGCGGCCATGCTGGGGGAGTTCCTGCTGCGTTGGCCCGAACTGGATGCGCTGGTCTGCGTCAACGACGAGCTGGCGGCCGGGGTGCTGTTCGAATGCCAGCGCCGCCACCTGAACGTGCCGGGCAAGCTCGCCATCGCCGGTTTCGACGATCTGGACGTGGCGCGCGCCTGCTATCCGGCCCTCACTTCGGTCCGCATCCCCTATCAGCGGATGGGGCAGGAGGCGGCCGATCTCATCTTGCGTCAGCTGGCCGGTGAACCCGTCATGGGCTCGGCGCTGACCCTCGACTTCCAGCTGCAGAAGCGGCAAAGCAGCTGACCCTTTTCACACTCATCAGAGAGGCAACCATGTTCAAGGCTCTGTTACTGGAAAACCAAGACGGCAAGACGGTACCGACCCTGACCCGGCTGGGCGAGCGCCAGCTGCCGGAAGGCGAAGTGCGGGTGGCGGTGAGTTACAGCTCCATCAACTACAAGGACGGGCTGGCCATCACCGGCAAGGGCAAGATAGTGCGCCAGTGGCCGCTGGTGCCCGGCATCGACTTCGCCGGCACCGTGCTCGAATCTGCCGACGACCGCTATCAACCGGGCGACAAGGTAGTGTTGACTGGCTGGGGTGTGGGGGAAGGGCACTGGGGCGGCATGGCCGAACAGGCGCGGGTCAAGGCCGACTGGCTGGTGCCGCTGCCGGCCGGGCTGGATGAGCGGCAGGCCATGTGCATCGGCACCGCCGGTTTGACCGCCATGCTCTGCGTGCTGGCGCTGGAAGAGGCGGGGGTGACCCCGCAGAGCGGCGAGATCCTGGTGACCGGCGCCGCCGGCGGGGTGGGCTCCACCGCGGTCGCACTGCTGGCCGCGCTGGGTTATCAGGTGGCGGCGCTGACCGGTCGTCCCGAGGAGCAGGGCGAGTTGCTGACCGCGCTCGGTGCCAGCCGCATCGTGCCGCGCAGCGAGCTGCTGGAGCCCGCCAAGCCGCTCGAGAAGCAGCTATGGGCCGGGGCTGTCGATACCGTCGGCAGTCAGGTACTGGCCAAGCTGCTGGCCCAGGTGAACTACGGCGGCGCCGTGGCGGCCTGCGGCCTGGCGGGCGGCTTCGATCTGCCCACCAGCGTGATGCCCTTCATCCTGCGCAACGTACGGTTGCAGGGGGTCGACTCGGTAATGTGCCCGCTGGCACGCCGCCAGCTGGCCTGGCAGCGACTGGCCCGGGATCTGCCCGCCAGCTTCTTCGCGCAGGCGGTGACCGAGATCGGGCTGGAGCAGGTGGTGGAGGCCGCCGAGGCCATCACCCAGGGCAAGATTGCGGGACGCACCCTGGTCAAACTTTGAACTCCCGCTGACTGGCGAGCCCCATTTTTCTGGATAGACTTTGAGTGCGGGTGCACTATCCAAGGAGAATGAGCATGGGTGGACACAAGCAGGATTACGACCTCGACGACGAGTGGGAGCCGGAATCCTGGGAGGACGAGCTGGATGAATGGGAAGACGAGAGCTGGCAGGATGACGACCCTCTCGACGACCAGTAATCCGCGTATTGAATACACAGGCGGGCCTCGGGCCCGCCTGTTTTTTTGGGCGGCTCACAGGAATGGGGACGGGTACTTGGAGGCCGGCGGCGGGCTGGCTAGAATGAACTGCCCAAACGACACTCAAGGATGACTATGCGACTCTCGGTGATAGTGTTTGCCGCCCTGCTCGGGGGCTGTGCCTCCCATTCGGATGATCCGTGCGAGAAGGTATGGAGCGAGGTGGGGGAGGCGGATGGCAAGCTGGGCCTGACCGCCGAGCGGGTCGAGTTCCATCAGGCCCAGTGCGGCGAGAAGGTGGATGCCGAGCAGTGGAAACAGGGACACCAGAAGGGGCTGGCCTGGTACTGCCGACCGGAACATCTCTATCTGGCGGGCCGTTCCGGTGAGGAGTACCGCGGGGTCTGCCCCAACGACGTCCAGGCGCGCCGGTTGTTCGAGCAGGGGCGCCAGGGCTGGACCGATCAATAGCCGGTCAGGCTTCTTTCTCTTTCAACCGCAGCGGCTGACACAGGTAGCTCTTGTCGTTGGCGCTGCGGGCACATTTGCCGCAGACGAACTTGGGTTTGCGCACGATTTTGCGCAGGGTCTTGAGATCGGCCGGGATCTCGCTGCGACGCCATTCACACAGGGTCTTGTTGCCCATCTCGACTACCTCGACAACTCAGTGGGCCCTAGTGTAATCAATTTTCATTTCTAAAACAGCGAGCGGGCCCGGATGATCGCATGGCCCGCTCGTGATGGGGGACATTACTGATAGAGGAATTTGGTGAAGATGAGCTCGCGTATCGCCTTCTTGCCGCTCTCTTTGACCAGCAGCTCGTTGGCCCGGGTCTCGCACTCCTTGCGCAGGTCTTCGCGGCTGACCAGGGACTTGATCTGATCGGCGGTCTTGCTGCCCATCAGGCGGATGATGGCGTCGCGGATCAGGGGATCATGCTGCTCCAGCAGCTTGAGGTCGGCCTCGTTCTCGGCCATCAGCTCCACCGTCACCCGGACGTAGCCGAGGGTTTTACCGTCGCTCAGGTAGTTGGTGATGATGTCGGGATCCAGCAGGTGGTAGAGGAATCCCGGCTTGGCCGCCGCCGCTTCTCCTTCTGCGGGTGCTTCCCCCCCTTCGGAGGCATAGGCCTGGAGTGCACCGCAGCTCAGCAACAACACCAGCAGAAATTTGAATAGCTTCATATGGATGGCTCATCAGCAAGAGATACCCCATTTTTGATGTTGCCATCGGGGCCGTCAAGCACGGATGTTCTTACAATTCTCGATTGATTTACGGATAATAAACCGGATTTTAACCTGATAACGGAAATCTCCGGATGGTGAAGCTGTGAAGTCCGAGTTGACTGTTCCCCTTGTCCGGCTGGAGCCCTGGCGGACTCCCGCGCAGTGCGAGCCGCCCGAGGCCTTGCTGCCCTGGTTGCTGGAGGCGGACTCCATGACCCGGCGCCTGCGCCGCTACAATCACCACTTTTCGGTGCAACTGCTCGGCAACCGCAGCGTCCCCCTCGATGCCGACGAACAGCAGCTGGTGGCCGCCGATCACCCGGCAGGTCTGTGCCGCGAGGTGATCCTGCACGGCGATCGGGGGCCGGCCCTGCTGGGCTGGACCCTGTTCGCCGAGGCCGCACTGCCGGACAGCGGCTTGCGCGAGCTGGGCGAGCAGCCTCTGGGTGAGCGTATCTTCGGCGACGAGCCTGCCCGGCGCGATCACCTGCAACTGGCCTGTTTCGAGATTGCGAGCAATCCCTGGTGCCCGGCCGGCATCGTCTGGGGACGCCGTTCCCGTCTGTTTCTGGGGCAATGGCCACTGCTGGTCCATGAACTCTTCTTGCCCTCTCTGTCATGCAACAAGGAGCTGGAGTGAATCTGTTAACCAAGGAGCGGGGACTGGCCTACGTGCAGTTGGCTCGCATCGACAAGCCCATCGGTACCCTGCTGCTGCTGTGGCCGACCCTGTGGGCGCTGTGGCTGGCGGCCGATGGCCTGCCGGATCTCTGGACCCTGCTGGTGTTCGTGGTGGGGGTGTTTCTGATGCGCTCCGCCGGTTGCGTCATCAATGACTATGCGGATCGCAACTTCGACGGGCACGTGAAGCGTACCGCCGGCCGGCCGCTGCCCATGGGCAAGGTCAAGCCGCGGGAGGTGCTGGCGCTGTTCGCCGTGCTGGCGCTCATCTCGTTCGCCCTGGTGCTGACCATGAACCCGCTCACCATAGGCCTGTCGTTCGCGGCCCTGCTGCTGGCGGTCTGCTATCCCTTCATGAAGCGGTACATCCCGATCCCCCAGCTGGTGCTCGGCATGGCCTTCTCCTGGTCCATTCCCATGGCCTACGCGGCCCAGGCCAACGCCCTGCCGGCCGTGGCCTGGCTGGTGTTTCTCGCCAACCTGCTGTGGACCATCGCCTACGACACCGAGTACGCCATGGTGGACCGGGACGATGACCTCAAGCTCGGACTCAAGTCGAGTGCCATCCTGTTCGGCCGCCACGACAAGCGGATCATAGGCGCGCTGCAGCTGCTGACCCTGATGATCCTGCTGCTGGTGGGCCAGCTGAGCGAGCTGGGATCCAGCTACTACTGGTCGCTGCTGGCGGCGGCGGCGCTGTTCGTCTATCAGCAGCGGTTGATCCGCGAGCGGGCGCGGGAGGCTTGCTTCCAGGCGTTCCTCAACAACAACTACGTGGGGGCGCTGATCTTCGCCGGGGTGGTGATCAACTACCTGTGAGCTCGCGTTCCCCCATGAAAAAGGCCGCAACATGCGGCCTTTTTCATTGATGTGTCCCGGCTCAGGTCCGGTTGCCCGCCTGAATGGTACGGCGGATCTTGGTGCTGAGCAGCGGCACTATGTTGTCGGCCAGCGCCTGGAAGCGGCCCAGATCCGGCTTGCAGCCCGGGTCGAGGTAGCCTTCGCTGCGCAAGGTGTGGATCAGGGTGCTGAACAGCTTCTGGTCGAAGAACTCGGGGGCGTTGATGCCGTGCAGGGTGCCGAGGCGCTCCGCCATCATCAGGCCGTCCGCCTCCAGCTGCTCCGCCTCGATACGGGGCTGGGCCAGCACCCGGGTCAGCACGATGGCGTAGCGTTGCAGGGTCTCCTGAATGCTCTCGGCCAAGAGCAGCAGGCGGGTCTGATTGACCGGATTGACCCAGAAGCCGCCGTCGCGGGCCTCGATCAGCTGCTGGCGCTGCAGTTCGGCCAGCAGGGCATCGACCAGCTCCGGCAGCTCATCCTCTTCGTAGCGCAGGAACAGCTCGGTCTTGAGCAGCGGGTAGATGTCGATGCAGCGGGCGACGATCTCGCCGCGGGAGATCCCCTCGCAACGCTCGATCAGGGCTGCCACCAGGGAGGGCATGGCGAACAGGTGCAGTATGTTGTTGCGGTAGTAGGTCAGCAGGATCGCCTGATAGCGGTCGAGGCTGATGATCTGCCCCAGCTTGTCCTCGCTCACCTCGAACTTGTTGAGCTCCATCGCCTGATCCAGCAGGGTCTTGGCATCCTCGGCCGGCATGGTGCTGTGCGGGCTGTAGGGCACCTGCTTGAGCAGGTCCAGATAGGTGTTGAGCTGGGCCTGCAGTTCGTCGCGGGTGAGGGCGTGGCGTTCGGCGGCCAGCAGCGCCAGCGCGCTCAGGGTCAGGCCGTTGACGGCGGCGGCGCCGTTGATGCGGGTCATCAGCAGCTCGGCCAGCTGGTTGACGGTGCCCGCCATCCACTCGGGGCGCTCCTCCTCGCCGATGTGCTCCTTCCAGGTCGGCACGTGTTCGTTGAGGTAGCTGTTGAGGGTCAGCGGCTCGCCGAAGTTGACGAAGCCGCGGCCGTAGTTGCGCAGCTTGCGCAGGATGCCGAGCACCTGCAGGAAGCTCTCCTTCTCCTTGCGGCTCCCCTTGAGCTCGTTGTGGTAGGTGTTCACCTCCATCACGTGCTCATAACCCAGGTAGACGGGGACGAAGGTGAGCGGCCGATCCAGCCCGCGCATCATGGCCTGCAGGGTCATCGCCAGCATGCCGGTCTTGGGTGGCAGCAGGCGACCGGTACGGGAGCGGCCGCCCTCGGTGAAGAACTCCACCGAGTAGCCCTTGGCAAACAGCAGATTGAGGTATTCCCGGAACACCGTGCTGTAGAGCGGGTTGCCCTTGAAGGTGCGGCGGATGAAGAAGGCGCCGCCGTGGCGGAAGATCGGGCCCGCCGGCCAGAAGTTGAGGTTGATGCCGGCCGCGATGTGGGGCGGCACCATACCCTGGTGATAGATGACGTAGGAGAGCAGCAGATAGTCCATGTGGCTGCGATGGCAGGGCACGTAGACGATCTCGTGACCCTCCTGAGCCAGCTGGCGCACCTTTTCGGCGCCGTTGACCGACAGGCCGCGATAGAGCTTGTTCCACAGCCAGCCGAGGAAGCTCTCGCCGAGCCGGATCAACCGGTAGGAGAAGTTGGAGGCGATCTCGTCCATGTAGCCGTGAGCCCGTTTCTGGGCTTTATCGAGGCTGATCCCCTCGCGCTGGGCCTCCTCCTCGATGGCCTGCTGGATAACGCCAGAGTCGAGCAGCTGCTTGAACAGCAGGTTGCGGTTGGGCAGCTTGGGCCCGGTGGCGGCCAGCTGCTGGCGGCTGAAGTGGGTGCGGGCCACCCGCGCCAGCTTGTGGGCGATGGCCTCGTCGGTGCCATGCTTGTCCGCCATGTAGCGCAGGGAGAGCGGCGGAGAGAAGCGCACCAGGTTCTCGCGTCCTTTCAGGATAACGATCAGCGCCTTCTTGAGGCGGTTCGGCGCCAGGCTGCTGATGATGTTCCAGCCGGAGGCCTCCTCGCCTTCCCGACCCGGGGCACGGCCCCAGAACAGGGTGACGGGCACCACCTGGATGTCCAGCGCCGGATCCTGCTTGTGCAAATCCAGCAACTGGTGGAACTCCTGCAAGAAGGGGAGCGGCTTGCTGCGCTTGCCGAACAGGGGAGGCGGACGATCCAGACAGACATAGCGCGGCAGCAGCTGGCCATTCAGCTCCAGCGGCGTGAAGGGGCCGGGCAGACCGAGATCCTCGCAGCACTGCTGCAGGGTCATCAGGTCGGTGATCGAGCTGGTCTTCAGGGCATAGACGATGGGTCTGGCCGGATCCAGCTTGAGTTCCGTGATGGGGTTTTCCGGCAGGCTCTTGTGATTGACCAAGCCGCTGACCGGCCATTGCAAGATGGCTCTGGAAATCTTCTGTCCAAGGGACATGTGCGTCTGCTCTCCAAAAAAATGCGGCGTGAGCATAGCAAATCACCGACTGCTTGTCGCCGAGAGGTACGATGAGTCGGCTGCGCGGGATCAAAACCATGGCAAATGAACAGAGGGCCGCGACAAATGTCAGCTGCGGCTTGCCTTGGCCACTGCACTGTATATACTGCCAGTGTGCTGTATAAAAAGACAGGTGCCCATGCTATGAAACCCCTTACTCCCCGCCAGGCCGAAGTGCTGGAGTTGATCAAGGCGAACATGAACGAGACCGGCATGCCGCCGACTCGCGCCGAGATTGCCCAGAAGCTTGGTTTCAAGTCGGCCAACGCGGCCGAGGAACATCTGAAGGCCCTGGCCAAAAAGGGGGTCATCGAGATCATGCCGGGCACGTCCCGCGGCATCCGCCTGCTGCTTGAAGAGGAAGAGCAGCTGGAAGAGAGCGGTCTGCCGCTGATCGGCAAAGTGGCTGCCGGCGAGCCCATCCTGGCCCAGGAACACATCGAGAGCCACTACCAGGTGGATCCCGCCCTGTTCCACCCGCGGGCAGACTTCCTGCTGCGGGTGCAGGGCATGAGCATGAAGAACATCGGCATTCTGGATGGCGACCTGCTGGCGGTGCACAAGACCCAGGAGGTGCGCAACGGTCAGGTGGTGGTGGCGCGGCTCGACGAGGATGTCACCGTCAAGCGCTTCCAGCGCAAGGGCAGCCAGGTGTGGCTGCTGCCGGAGAACGAAGAGCTCTCCCCCATCGAGGTGGATCTCGCCAGCCAGCACCTCACCATCGAGGGACTGGCGGTCGGTGTCATTCGCAACGCCGACTGGATGTAATCCGTGCCAACAAGGCCTCCCATGGGAGGCCTTGTTGTTTCTGCGCTCCTTTCCCCGTGATTTCAATCAGATCCTGATACCCGGCACTTTTGTCTGCGGGCGCTCGCCGCAGGCGATTCATTTCAGATATATCATTTGGTAAGGCTGGCTCACTGGCGTGAGCCGCCCCCCGATGCTCGGCAAGACGCGCAGCTTCGCGTCGCTGGTGGCAGGAACCCCGAGGGCAGCAGGGAATAACAAGCGCTTCGCGCCCGGTGCAGGCAGCATGTGTGCCTCGCCCGGGGGCAGAGGCGTCAGCGGGATAGAAGGGAGAGTGTGGCCAGCAGGGTGCCGGCAGTCGGCACAGCAGCGGCACACTCGCGCAGTCGACACGCGGCAGTCATCGGGTCGCCCCTTGCGGTGGTGAACGGTGGCGGTCGACGTGACCTGTTGATCAAGGAGGACAGGTATGGCTTCAAGCTCGCCATGGGATCCGGGTCTGGCATCGCCCGTTTCTTCCATCACCCGTTTCATCAAGGGTAACCGGATGACCCGTTTCTACGCGCTCTGGGTACACCACAAGGGCGCCTGCTGGACCATCTGGCTGGGGTGCCCGAAGGACAAGATCGTCCGTCTGGTGCGCCTGTTTCACAGCCACCACGAGCAGGGAGTGGCCGAGGATCTCTGGACTGCCCCTGTTATCCCGCTGCGCGCCTCGAGCCGCCGCCTGCACGAGCGGCGCCGACAACAACCCTGACCCCGTTGCAACAGCCCCACCTCCCGGTGGGGCTGTCGTTTTGGGCGATCCGGCGTCGCTTAGCAGACCCCGGCGTCACCTTCTGACCGAAGTTGGCCAGCGAACGGGCATCTGTGACAAGGGAGTGGTCGGCCCGGTGCTCACTGGGTTACAATAGCCCTTTCAATCTGGCCCGGCTGGCGGGCATGTCGACGTAAAGGGTTTGTTTTTATGGTGAAACCACGTTACCCCTTGCTGTTTCTGCTGCTGGTCGGGGGCATGATGGGCGGTTATTACTGGAGCCAGCCCTCCCTGCCCGAGCACGCCGACTACTATCCGGCGGGGCGGGATATTAACCCGTTTGCCTTCACCGATCAGGATGGCCAGCCGTTCGTGCCGGCCAGCCTGACCGGCCACTGGACCTTCCTGTTCGTCGGCTACACCTTCTGCCCCGACATCTGCCCGACCACCCTGGCGGATCTGCGTTCCGTCTATCCCGAGCTGAAAAAAATAGCTCCGAGCAGCCAGGTGGTGTTCATCTCGGCTGATCCCCAGCGGGACGACGTGGCCCGCCTCAAGACCTATACCGCCTTCTTCAACCCGGAGTTCAAGGCAGCGACCGGCCCCCACGACAAGCTGTTTCCCTTCGTGCGCAATCTGGGGCTCATCTACTCCATCGCCGACCAGGGGGAGAAGGATTACCTGATCGACCACTCCGCCTCCATCGTGCTGATCAATCCGGCCGGCAAACTGGAAGCCGTGTTTCGCCCCCGTCTGAGCGAGGACGGGGTGCCCAGGGTGGTGATGGCGAGCATGGTGTCGGACTTTGCCAGGATAGTGCGGCTGGATGGCGAATAGTGATGAGCAACGGACGTCCTCCTGCATGTTGACCCCCGTCTGGTGGCGAGACGGGCGCCGCCATCGCGCCGTGTTTGCCCTCGCCCTGCCCATGGTCTTCTCCAATGTCACCACCCCACTGCTGGGGCTGGTGGACACCTGGGTGATCGGTCATCTCGGCCAGGCCTGGTTCCTCGGTGGCGTGTCGGTTGGGGCCACCCTCATCAACCTGCTGTTCTGGCTGCTCGGCTTTCTGCGGATGTCCACCACCGGCCTGACCGCCCAGGCCCATGGCGCCAGCAGCCCGGCCGGCCAGCTCGACACCCTGGCCAGGGCGCTGGGGCTCGCCATCGCCCTGGGGCTGGCGTTGTTGCTGCTGTTGCTGCCGATGCTCCCCACCCTCATCGCCCTCAGCGGTGGCTCCGCCGAGGTGCAGCACTATGCCGCCGAGTACGTCTCGGTACGGATCTGGAGCGCCCCGGCGGCGCTCTGCAACCTGGTGATCATGGGCTGGTTGCTGGGCATGCAGGATGCGCGCAGCCCCATGCTGCTGCTGATCTTCACCAACCTGGTCAACATGGGGCTCGATGCCTGGTTCGTGCTGGGGCTGGGCTGGCAGGTGAAGGGGGTGGCTGGCGCTTCGCTGCTGGCGGACTACAGCGCGCTCGGATTGGGACTCTGGCTGGTGAGCCGTCACCTGCGCCGGCTGGCGCCGACGGCATGGCAGGGAGCCTGGCAGCGCTGGCGCCAGTGGCCCGCGTTGCTGCGACTGCTGGCCCTGAACCGGGACATCTTTATCCGCTCCCTCTGTCTGCAACTCTGTTTCGCCTTCATGACCCTGCAGGGGGCCAGGCTGGGAGACGTGGCGGTGGCCGCCAATGCGGTGCTGCTCAATTTCCTGATGCTCATCTCCTACGGGCTGGACGGCTTCGCCTATGCGGTGGAGGCCATGGTGGGGCGCGCCATCGGGCGGCGGGATCGGCAGGGACTGCGGGAGGCCATCGGCCTCAACCTCGGTTGGGCGCTGCTGATTGCGCTGGGCTTCAGCCTGCTGTTTGCTGTGGGGGGCAGCCAGCTGATCGCACACATCACCGATCTGCCGGCGGTGATCGCCGCGGCCAACGCGCAGCTGCCCTGGCTCATCGCCATGCCGTTGCTGGCGGTCTGGTGCTTCCTGCTGGACGGGGTCTTCATCGGGGCGACCCGGGCCCGGGAGATGCGCAACAGCATGCTGGTGGCGGCCCTTGGCGGCTTCTTCCCGGTCTGGTGGCTCTGTCAGGGCTGGGGCGTGGCGGCCTTGTGGGCCGCGATGGCGGCCCTGATGGCGGGGCGGGGCGTGACGCTGGGCTGGCTCTGCTGGCAGCTGGAGCGCGATGGTCGGCTGCTCCACTCACCCCACGGGGCGGGGGAGGCGCAGCAGGCCTCCTCCTGAGCCCGCTATCTAGCCAGGCAGATCTGGTTCAGACCTGCAGCGAGCCGGGGTAGCCCAGCTGGCGCCAGCTTTCGTAGACGAATACCGCCACCGCGTTGGAGAGATTCATGCTGCGGCTCTGGGGCAGCATGGGGATGCGCAGCCGCTGCTCGAACGGCAGGCTCTCGATGATCTCGACGGGCAGGCCGCGGCTCTCGGGTCCGAACAACAGGGCATCCCCGGCGGCAAACTGCACTGCCGAGTGGGCGGTGCGCCCCTTGGTGGTACAGGCAAATACCCGCGTCGGCGCCACCGCCGCCAGAAAGGCCTCGAAGCTTGGCCAGCGCTTCACCTCGGCAAACTCGTGGTAGTCGAGCCCCGCCCGCTTCACCCGCTTGTCATCCCACTCGAACCCCAGCGGCTCTATCAGGTGCAGCCGATAGCCGGTGTTGGCGCAGAGGCGGATGATGTTGCCGGTGTTGGGCGGAATTTCCGGTTGGTAGAGCACGATGTCGAGCATGACGGCGTCCTGATGGGGCGAAAAGGGCGCCAGCATACCCAGCGCCCGGGCGGATGAAAAGGGCCTGCTCAGCCGATGGGCAGGCGGATGGTGATGGTCAGTCCGGCCGGGTGGTTGCTGCTGGCGCGGATGGTGCCGCCGTGGCGCAAGATGGCCTCCGCCGCAATGGCCAGTCCCAGCCCGGTGCCGCCGGTCTTGGCGTTGCGGGCGTCATCCACCCGAAAGAAGGGCAGGAACAGCTGCTCCTGCTGCGCCACCGGTACGCCGGGGCCGTCGTCGCGGATGGTCATCACCCACTCCCGCCCCTCCCGGTACCAGTCCACCTTGATGAACTCGCGGGCATATTTGAGCGCGTTGCGCAGCGGGTTCTCCAGCGCCCGGGCCAGCAGAGCGGGCCACATCCGCAGGGAGTCGGTGGGCAGCGGCGGCAACCTGAGCTGCTTGCCGCTCTGATTTGCCTCGAACATGGCGTCGTCCAGGATGGGCTCCAGCAGATCGGCCAGCGGCATCACCACCGGCGCCTCCACATGTTGCTGCACTCGCGACAGATCGAGCAGGTCACCGATCAGCTTGTCGAGCCGGCCTATCTCCGATTCGATCCGGGCCAGCTCGTTGCTGTCCCCCTGCTTGCGGCGGATCAGCGCCTGCGCCAGCTGGATGCGGGTGAGCGGGCTGCGCAGTTCGTGGGAGATGTCGGAGAGCAGCTGTTTCTGCTTCTGGATCATGTTCTTGAGGGTATCGACCATGTGGCTGACGTGATCAGCCAGCTGGCCTATCTCGTCCCGCCGCCCCAGGTTGGGGATCTGCGCCTCCAGATTGCCCTCCGCCAGTCGGGAGACCGACTGCTGCAGCTGCAGGATGGGACGGGTCAGCCGCCAGGCCAGCAGCAGGCAGAGCGGGGTGCTGACCAGCATGGCGATGCCGAGGATCTGGATCGGGTGGTCCAGGATCTGGATGAACAGGAACAGATAGGAGTTCTCGACGTTGAGGCCGAAGTAGATGTGGTAGATCTGGCCGCGATGCTCCATCTGGAAGGGGCCGGCGATGGCCCGCTTGTGCTCGCTGCCCAGCATGGGCTTGGCCGGGTTGTCCGAATCGAGCATGAAACGGACCACGAACTTGCTCAGGCGGGTGCTGGACTGCATCTGCCCCTTGGCATCGCGCAGGTAGATGTTGTCCACCGGCAGCAGGCCGGCGGCGTCGATGGCCTGGGCCAGATCGAAATCCTGATTGGGATCCGCCCCCTTCTGCAGCGCCTTCAGATTGTTGTTGAGACGGGCGATCTCATGGGCCGGCAGCGGGATGATGTTGCGGGGATCCAGGGTCGGCAGGATCACCACGGCGGCCACCACCAGCAACAGCATGAACCAGAACCAGAGGAAGATCTGGGTGGAGAGACCGTTGAAGGTGCGGGTGCTTTTCATGCCTGCTCCAGCCACAGATAACCCCGGCCGCGCACCGTCTTGAAGCGGGGCTGACCGTCGGTGCGCTCAGGCAGCTTCTTGCGCAGGTTGCTCAGGTGCATGTCGATGGCGCGATCGAAGGGTTCCAGCTTCTTGCCGAGCACCAGTTCGGAGAGCTGGCTCTTGCTGACGATCTGGCCCGGATTGCGCAACAGGCACTCCAGCAGGCCGAATTCGGTGGCGGTCAGCTCCAGCAGATCGCCGTGGCAGCTGGCCTGCTGCAGGCCGGGCTGCAGCACCAGATCCATGAAACGTACCTCGTCCGAACTGCCGCCGCGCTGGGGCTGGCTGCCCTGGGTACGGCGCAGGATGGCGCGCACCCTGGCCAGCAGTTCCCTGTCATCGAACGGCTTGGCCAGGTAGTCATCGGCCCCGGCCTCCAGCCCGTTGACCCGATCCTGGCTGTCGCCGCGGGCGGTCAGCATCAGCACCGGGGTGTCGTGGGTCTTGCGCAGCCGGGTCAGCATGGCGAAGCCGTTGAGCTTGGGCATCATCACGTCCAGCAGCACCAGATTGAAGTGCTGCTCGGCCAGCCGCTGCAACCCCTCTTCGCCGTCCTCGGCGACGGTCACCTGGAAGCCTTCTAGGGTCAGAATTTCGGTGAGCAACTGGGTCAGCTCGAGATCGTCGTCGACCAGGAGTATTTTGTGCATCTGAAGTCATTCCGCTGATTTTTCGCGCCAAACTGACGCCGGGGTCAGGGTATAATAGTTTTTTAACCGCAAGAGGAAAGCCGGTTTTGAGCCATCAACAATATTCTCGCTGGGTGACGCTGGCCAGCATGGCCGCCGTCACCACCGCTACCTTGCTGATCACCGGCAAGCTGATCGCCTGGCTGATGACCGACTCCTCGAGCCTGCTGGCCTCCCTCACCGACTCCTTCATGGACGTGAGCGCCTCCATCATCAACCTGCTGGCCATCCGTTATGCCCTGTCACCGGCCGACGACGAGCATCGCTTCGGCCATGGCAAGGCGGAGTCGCTGGCCGGGCTGATCCAGTCTGCCTTCATCTCGGGCTCCGCGCTGCTGCTGGTGATGCACGGCATCTCCTCCCTGCTCAAGCAGGCGCCGCTGGAACGGTTAGAGGCGGGTCTGTGGGTCAGCGGTGGCTCCATCGTGCTGACCCTGCTGCTGGTCAGCTTCCAGAGTTTCGTCATCCGCAAGACCAACAGCGTGGCCATCAAGGCCGACATGCTGCACTACCGCTCCGATCTGCTGCTCAACGGCGGCGTGCTGCTGGCACTGGTGCTGGCGGGGCAGGGGTGGTACTGGGCCGACGGCCTGTTTGCCATCCTGATCGGGCTGTTCCTGCTGTGGGGGGCGTTGCACATAGGTTATGAATCGGTGCAGGCGCTGCTCGATCGTCAGTTGCCAGCCGAGGAACAAGCGAGAATAATGGCCCTCTGCTGTGCTGTCGAAGGTGTACACGGGGTGCATGATCTGCGCACCCGCCAGTCCGGTCCGACCCGCTTCGTGCAGTTGCATCTGGAACTGGACGATCAGCTCCCTCTGGTCAAGGCCCATCAGATTGCCGATGAAGCCGAACTGGCGGTTCGTCAGGCATTCGAGCGCATGGATGTCATCATCCACATGGACCCCATCTCCGTGGTGCACAAGGAACAGCAAGGCACTCCCTCAGAACAACAGTAGGCTGCAACATGGATGATCTGGTTGCCAGAACCTGGCAAAAAATTCAGCAAGAAGCGGCGAGCATGGCGACCGAAGAGCCCATGCTGGCCAGCTTCTTCCACTCCACCATTCTCAATCACAAGAACCTGCGTTCGGCCCTCAGCTTCCAGCTGGCCAACAAGCTCGACAGCGCCACCATGCCCGCCATCGCCCTGCGCGAGGTGATCGAGCTGGCCCTGCGCAGCGAGCCCGAGCTGCTGACCATGGTCGCCGCCGACATCTGCGCGGTGCAGGAGCGCGACCCGGCGGTCGATCTCTTCTCCACCCCGCTGCTCTACCTCAAGGGGTTCCACGCCCTGCAGGGCTACCGGGTCGCCAACTGGCTGTGGCGCCAGGGGCGTCGTTCGCTGGCGCTCTACCTGCAGAACCAGATCTCCGTGGTGTTCGGGGTGGACGTGCACCCGGCCGCCCGCATCGGCAAGGGCATCATGTTTGACCACGCCACCGGCATAGTGGTGGGTGAGACGGCGGTTATCGAAGACGATGTCTCCATCCTGCAGAGCGTCACCCTGGGTGGTACCGGCAAGGAGAGCGGCGATCGCCATCCCAAGATCCGGGAAGGGGTGATGATTGGGGCGGGCGCCAAGGTGCTCGGCAACATCGAAGTGGGCATGGGCGCCAAGATCGGCGCCGGCAGCGTGGTGATCAACCCGGTGCCACCGCACACCACAGTGGCGGGCGTGCCCGCCAAGATCGTGGGTCGTCCGGAGTGCGACAAGCCGTCGTTGGACATGGATCAGTGTCTCTGATCCCCTGACCGAGGCGAGTCGATGGCCAAGCGCTGGTCGGGTTATCTGATCCTGGGGATGTGGCTGCTCAACCTGCTGCACCTCTATCTGGGGCTCTCCCCCTGGCCGGCGGCCATCGCCGCCTGGGGAGCCTCCCTGCTCACCTGGCCCTGGCTGGTGGGGGCGGCGCGCCGTCAGGCGCTGGCCCTGTACGGGGCGGCACTGGCGCTGCTGATCTTCTCCTGCTGGCAAGGCGCCAGCCTCCGGCCGGCGGACTGGCTGCTGCCCAACATCAACATGCTCACCATGTTTGCGGCGGTGAGCACCCTCAATCTCGCCACCTCGGGCCTGCTGACCGGCACCACCTCATGGCAAGGGCGCAAGGGGCTGTGGAGCACCATGGCCAGCCTCAACCTGCTGGGGGCCGTCATCAACCTCTCGGTGCTGTTCATCATCGGCGATCGGCTGGAGCGCAACGGCACCCTGGAGCGGCGTCAGGTAATGGTGCTGAGCCGGATCTTCTGTGCGGCGGCCTTCTGGTCCCCCTTCTTCGTCGCCATGGCGGTGGCGCTCACCTATGCCCCCGGTCTGCAGCTGTCGCGCATCCTGCCGTTCGGGGTGGTGGCGACCCTGCTGGCGATGGGGCTGACCGCCTGGCAGGTGGAGCGGCTGGGGGTGGCGGATTTTGCCGGCTATCCGCTGCGGCTGCAGACCCTGGGGCTGCCGGTCGCCCTGGCCGGGCTGGTGCTGCTGATCAAGCAGGTCTGGCCGGATCTCGGCATCCTGGCGGTGATCGCCCTGGTGGCGCCGCTGCTGGCGTTTGCCTTTATGCCGAGCACGGGGCGAGGGCCTGCCCTCAAGCGGCAGGTGGTTGAGCGCTTCCCCGCCATCGGCGGCCAGATTGTGCTGTTTCTGGGGGCAGGCCTGCTGGCTGCCGGCATCAACAGCGCCCTGTCGGTGCTTGAGCTGGGCGGCGGCCACGGCTTGCCCTTCTTCCATCACTTCGGCTGGCTGGAGGCCTCGCTCACCCTGCTGCTGATTCTGCTGGTGGCCATCGTCGGAGTACACCCGCTCATCAGCATCTCTGGGCTGGCGCCGCTGCTGTGGCCGCTGGCGCCGGATCCCAGCCTGCTTGGCATGACCTTTTTGCTGGGGTGGGGGCTGGCCACCGGCACCAGCCCGCTCTCCGGCTCCAACCTGGCGCTGGCCTCCCGTTACAATCTGAGTGCCGGGGCCATTTTGCGCGGCAACCTGCTCTACGGTCTGCTGATGTACGGGGTCGCCTGCCTGCTGCTGGGGGCCTATATCGCCCTGCACAGCTGAGGCGTCCGGTGGATGTGAATAGGGGAGCAGATCGGGCGCGATGGCGGCTTGTGCGGGCCCTGCCGTGGCCCCGGCGCAGGATGCGAGAAAAATAGACGCATATTTAGTCAATACATCCATGGAAGGCGCATTTTACAGCGCACCGGCTTGTTTGTGCCGATGCCATCAGGGTATGCTGGCTTCACGCGCTTGAATCGCCCTCTGTGGGGCATCGCAATTGAACATACAGGTATGCATATGTCACTAGAAGTCCTTGAGCAACTCGAATCCAAAGTACAATCCGCCGTCGACAACATCTCCCTGCTGAAGATGGAGCTGGACGAGCTGAAAGAGCAGAACAGCAAGCTGCAAGACGAGAACCATCAGCTGCGCAACGAGCACGTTGCCTGGCAAGAGCGTCTGCGTGCCCTGCTGGGCAAGATGGATCAGATGGGCGAAAGCATCTAATCCGTCGCTATACGCGAGAATTGAAAACGGGCCGCTCCATGAGCGGCCCGTTTGTTTGGGTCAGTCTGGCAATCAGAGTGCCAGCAGCTGCTTGACGGTCTTCTCGATGCCGTCCGCGGCTTCCACTATATTGCTGGCCAGCATGTAGGCGGGGGTGGAGATCACCTTGCGCTCCTGATCCACCACGAACTCGTTGACCGGGCAGTTGAGGTGGCTGCCCCCCATAGCCTCGATGGCGTTGGCGGTGCCCTCGTCGTGGCCTATGGTGGCCAGGGTGCCGGCGCCGTAGATGAGCGGGATCATGGCCGGTGCGATGCAGATGTAGGCCGCCGGCTTGTTGGCCCTGGCAAAGCTCTGGCAGACCTTCAGCACATCCGGCTGGATTTGGCACTCGGCTCCCTTGATGGCGAAGTCGCACAGGTTCTTGGCGGCGCCGAAGCCGCCCGGCACCAGCAGGGCATCGTAGTCGGCGGCATCCAGCTCGGCCACGTCCTTGATCTGGCCGCGGCAGATGCGGGCGGCTTCGATCAGCACGTTGCGACTCTCTCCCTCGCTCACTTCCCCGCTCAGGTGGTTGACGACATGGAGCTGCGGAACATTGGGCGCGAAGCACTGCACGGCGGCGCCCTGCCTGGCCAGCGCCAGCAAACTGATGACGGCCTCGTGGATTTCGGCCCCGTCAAAGACGCCACAGCCACTCAAGATCACGGCCACTTTTTTCATGACAGACTCCTCGTTGTTGAAAATGTGAGCCAGGATGGATTGTTGTACTTTTGTATGGTTATCGTTCGTCCTCTGCTGGTCAAGTCATCTTGCTGTGCTAGGG
>NZ_NEVB01000123.1:0-5290 GCF_002259925.1 Aeromonas sp. A35_P
CATGCCAATGATGGCGTACCATGGCGCTAATAGATAACAAAGAGGTCAGTATGAGTCACAATCTGTGTCTCAGCCTTGAATCCAGCTGGGTGGTTATGTGGATCCCCAGTCAGTTGGAGAGCCGGGGCGATTCATAAAGACACGCTATCTCAAGGTTTCTGATGAGACAGACCAAGTTGAAATCGCTAGAATATGCCAATTTATTTGTGTCATTAAGCAGAGAGCGATGCTCGGGCAACCAATCCATGTAACAAGCGTATCTTCGGCATACGAGCTGCAAGCGGAAGCCAACAAGGCCCTGTTGAGAATGAGTGTCCAATCTAGCGCCTTGGTGCTAGTCATCAACTCACCTACACAAATCATCAGGTCTGCTAGTGAAACAGAAGGGCTGACATATCTTGAGCTTTCAGAACAGTTATGTGAGCGGCTGTTACCGCTATCATGCAATGACCGGTCTCGCCATGTTTCAGACATCATTGCTCAAATGCTGAATGGCATAGCGTCTGATGTTGTATGGCTAGACAGGATCCAAGTTTTGTTTGAGCCAACTTTGGAACTAGACCCACTGCGTCAGCTTCAGGATTTAGCTCGCCTCAAGCCTATCGTGGCCATCTGGCCTGGTCAGATTACAGAACGATTTCTAACCTTTTCCGTCCCCGGACGGGACGACTATCAATCTTACTCTGCGAATGATTTGGCCAACGTGCCCATCATTCACGTTACCGAGCAAAGGGGATAAAAATGAAAAAGTACGGGGAGCTCATTCAGTTCGAGCCCGTCACCACCATCATCAAACTCAAAGAGTCGGCAGAACAGTCAAAGGCTCAGCAGTTGGTGGCCTCATATGTCATCTCGGACAAAATGTCGCAAAAGCTGGCGGACATCATAATTCCTCAGCTTCAGTTTGACGAATCCGTTGATAACAAATCTCTCTGGGTAGTCGGTAACTACGGTTCCGGTAAATCACATTTGATGTCGGTGATCTCGGCCGTCGCCGAGTTTCCAGAATTGGCCCAATTCATCACTAACGACAAGGTGCGTGCAGCCGCGAACAAGATTGCTGGCAAGTTCAAAGTTATCCGCTTTGAAGTCGGAGCGAGCAAAAAAGCCTTTGCCGATATTGTCACCGACAACTTGACATCAGGCCTGACTGAGATGGGTATCGACTACCAATTCCCGGCCATGGAGGAAATCTCATCCAATCACAAACCCTACTTTGAAGAGATGATGGCGCTGTTTCACGAGCGCTATCCCGACCAGGGTTTGCTGCTGATTTGTGACGAGATCCTCGATTACCTGCGCTCTCGTAATCAGCAGCAGCTGCCGTTGGATATGGCCATGATGCGTGTGATGGGTGAAGTGATCGATGGTACCCGTTTCCGTTTCATCTGCGGTGTGCAAGAAGCTATCTTTGATAGCACGCAACTTGCATTCGCCACCCAAGAAGTCAAACGTATCCGTGACCGGGCCGAACAGGTGCTGATCACCCGCGACGATATCAAATATGTCGTCGCCGAACGTCTGCTCAAAAAAGATGCCCAGCAATTGCATTGGATCCGCGAGTATCTGCAGCAATTCACCCCCTGCTTTGATCGCATGAACGAACGCCTCGACGAGTTTGTGCGCATGTTCCCAGTGCACCCTGACTACATCAACACCTTCGAGCGAGTGCGGGGCGCGGGTATTGAGCAACGCCAGGTACTGCGTAGCCTCTCGCGCCAGATGCAAGCCTTGATGGAACAGGTTGTACCTGCCGATAAGCCAGGTGTGTTTTCTTACGACACCTACTGGGATGAGCTCAGAGGCGACCCTAGCGCTAAAACCAACCCGGAGATCGGTCAGGTTATTGAGGTCGGTGAAACCCTGTTTACGCGAATCGACCAAGCCTATCCCACCGCGACAGAGATCGATTTTGCCAAGCGCTTGGTAGCCGGACTGGCTATCCATCGTTTGTCCGTGGGCGATGTCTATAACGAGATGGGGGCTACTGCCGCCGAACTGCGTGATTCCCTTTGCCTCTATCTACCCGGCATCGAAAAGTTGCCAGGGGAAAAGAGCAAAAATTTGGAAACCCAGATCGTCGCGGTATTGACCAAGATCCGCAAAACCGTCAACGGCCAGTTCTTCTCGAAGAACAAGGCCAATGATCAGTTTTTTTTGGATTTGAAAAAGACCGAAGATTTTGATGCCTATATCGAAAACAAGGTGCCCTTGCTGACCGATGACAGCCGTAATGGTGCTTATCGTGAAGCCATGCTGCAGATCCTGGAGGAAACTGATACTCAGCAACCGAATATTCAGATGTGGCGACACGAGCTCAAATGGTTGGAGCGTAACGTCAACCGCCCCGGCTGGATGTTCCTCGGCTCTCCTAATGAACGCGAGACAGCCAAACCGCCGCTCGACTATTACATGTACTTTATTCAGCCTTATAACCCGCCCAAGCTGAAAAAAGAGTTTATCCGTAGCGATGAAGTGCTGTTTGTCCTGCAAAACGCCGACGCCGAGTTTGATCGTTGCTTGAACTACTACGCAGCAGCTATCGACTTGCATGCTTCGGCCACGGGCAATGCCAAGAATGTGTACAAACTCAAGGCTGAAGGCTATCTCAGAGAGATGCAGACTTGGCTAAAGAGCCATTTCAAGGATGCCTATATTGCCCAATACGATGGGCAAAGTAAGCCGATGATGGACTGGATCAAAGGCACCTCAGTTCGCAGTATTTCCGGGCTTGGCGATAGCCAGATCGGCAGTCTCAAAGATATCTTTGAAGCCGTTGCCAGCAACATTTTGGCCAATCACTTTGAAGCGTTGGCGCCCGAGTATCCCACCTTCAGCCAATGGATCACCTACGAGAACATTGAGAGTGCAGCCAAAGATGCGTTAAGTGTGGTCTCCGGTGGGGCTTCAACCAAGCGCGCCAATGCCGTGCTCGATGCACTGGAATTACTCGATGGTGCTAAAATCGCTCCGCTACAATCGCGCTATGCCCAAGCCGTTTTGGGCGTCTTGCAAAGCAAGCAACAAGGGCAAGTGGTCAACCAGGCAGAGTTGTTGGAGGCTATCAATTCCCGCCTCTACTTTAAGCCAGATAGCTTCCGCCTGGAGCCAGAATGGCTTCTGGTGCTGATCGCCTGTTTGGTGTATAGCGGTGAGCTTGAGTTGGTGGTGGTCGGCCATACCCTGACCGCCAGCGATGTGGTCAAGTTCAAGTCCATCCCCTTTGATGTGCTCAGAGATTTTAAACATATCCAGGCACCCAAGGATTTTAATATCACCGCCTTAAAAGCTCTACTCACCCTGCTTGAGATGAACGATGGCCTAGCCACCTCAATTCAGCAAGGCGATGAAGACGTGGTGCGTGAAATGTTAAAGCGCACCGAGGTACTGATTAACGAGCTGGTCAAAGGGCAGCAGAGCGTTAAGGATCGTTTGCCACTGTGGGGGCAATCAGTACTGGAAGAAAGCGAGGAGCAGACGCTTTCCACCCAGCTGAACGAGCTGAAGAACTTTTTGGAAACCATTCAGCGTTACGACAAACCCGGCAAGCTGAAAAACCTTAAGGTGACTGCGTCTGACATCGCCACATACCAGCAGATGCTGCAGGCATGGCACAACTTTGTGCAGCTTAAAACCGTAGTGGGCGATCTAGCCCCCTTATGCGCCTATCTCAAAGAGGCGCAGCTGGTACTTCCTGAATCACACCCTTGGCAAGAGCAAGTCAAACAGGCGCGTGATGTACTGAGACAAGGTCTGGCCACTCCGGCTTCACGTAGTGATGACAGCTTCAAGGCTGAGCAAATCAACATGTTGTCGGCACTGAAAACTGAGTATGCCAAACACTATGTTGAGCTCTATATGCGAGCACATCTTGACGGCAACGAAGAGAATACCAAAGCCAAGCTGATGAATGACCAACGCTTAGCTGAGTTGGAGATCTTAAGTGGCATCACCTTGCTCCCGTCCCAGCAATTGGCTGAGTGGCGTAAAGAGGCTGCACAATTGCAAGCAGCTAAACCTATCGACCCCAAGCTGCTGGCGATGAACGCCAACCCGATGGAGTTCAATGCTCGCCAAGAGAGCGGCAAGGCACCTGCCAGCGAACAATTAAAGAGTCTGGAGCTGAGGCTAGATAGTCTGCAGAGTGATTGGCTCAGTAACCTGAGCAGCCTGCTAGATGATCCCTTTATTAATTTGGGCCTGCTTAAAGCCGAACAGGCTCAGTTAATTCGTGATTTTATTCAGCAAGCTCAGCTACCTGACCCATTGGACTTCAGCTTTGTACAGATTGTGAACCTGGTATTGGCTGGTTTGGAAGAGGTGCGTATTAGTACCACGGACCTAGTGAAAGGGCTTGGACAAGGACTTCCTCTCAGCCACAAAGAAGTGAGTGATCGTTTTAATCAACTGCTCACCAAACTCTGTCAGGGCAAGGATCTCACTAAAGTTCGTATCATCATCGATTAATCAAGACTCGCAGGTGCGGCATAAGCCGCACCTGCCGTAGGAAGCACTATGCAACAAGACAGCCTATTTTCCTGTGATATCCAACAGCAAGCGCATGTAGCAGGGTCTGTTACATGCTTGGGGAAAAACTTCGCGAACGAGCAGGAACGTCGTGATTATTTTTTAGGTCTGCTAGCTGAAAAGCTAAAAGATCCTGATTTTCGGAAGATGGAGGGTTTCCCAATTGGAAGCGATGAGGATATTTTAAATTTAAGTGATCCTCCCTATTACACAGCCTGCCCCAATCCTTGGATCGGTGATTTTGTTTCTGAATGGGAAAGCCTAAAGCCAGCTGGTGATGAAAAATATCATCGTGAGCCTTTCGCTGCTGATGTCAGTGAAGGGAAAAATGACCCAATTTATAATGCTCACTCCTACCATACCAAGGTGCCGCATAAGGCTATTATGCGTTATATCCTCCATTACACTAATCCTGGTGATATTGTATTTGATGGCTTCTGTGGTACGGGCATGACTGGTGTTGCTGCTCAGATGTGTGGAGACCGGGAAGCAGTTATGTCTCTTGGCTATCAGGTAAAGACTGATGGAAGTATTTTGCAAGAACATGTTGATGAGAATGGAAATACTACATGGCGTACATTTTCTAGGCTCGGTGTACGGAAGGCGCTCTTGAATGATCTATCACCGGCCGCGACGTTTATTGCAAACAACTATAATACAAGATGTGATGATGTAATGCTTGAAAATGAGGCATTACGAATTTTTTCTGAAATAGAAAATGAGTATGGCTGGATATATGACACTACTAGCCATGAAGGAAATG
>NZ_NEVB01000124.1:0-5197 GCF_002259925.1 Aeromonas sp. A35_P
TGAGAACACAGCCTAGCCACCATGGTGGACGACGGCAGCCGGCCGCTGTTTCGCTTCGTCTCCCCCACCAGCTCACCGGAGCGGATCCTGCCGAGCCTGCCCTCCCTGCTGTCGGGCACGCTCGCCAAGGGCGAGGCCTGGCCCACCACCAACCGGGATCTCAACTTCCGGCTGACGGTGCGTGATGGCAAGGGCGGTGTCGCCAGCGACGACATGAAGGTGCAGGTGGTCAATACCGGCAGCGCCTTCCGGCTGACTGCGCCGCTTGGGGTCTCCTTGACGCCGGGGGCAAGTCAGGTGGTCGGCTGGGATGTGGCGGGCACCAACCTGGCACCGATCAGCTGCAGCAAGGTGGACCTGTTCCTGACCCAGAACGAGGGAACCAGCTGGAGCAGCCAGGCGGTCAGCCAGCCCAACAGCGGCTCGGCCACCGTAACCCTGCCGGCGGATCTGGCCAGTGCTGCCCGTCTGAAGGTGGCCTGCAGCGACAACATCTTCTTCGCCATCAGCCCGGCCAAGCTGCCGGTCGTCCAAAGCGGCGGCAGCTCGGGTGGTGGCGGCGGTGGCGCCCTCGGTCTCTGGACCCTGGCGCTGGCCCTGCTGGGCTGGCAGCGGAGGCGCGGATGAAGGCGGCCTGGCTGTTGTTGGCGTCCCTGCTTGGCGGCTGTCAGGCCGATGCCGATACCCTGGAGCAGGCGGTCAGCGCCAGCCTGGCCAAACAGGATTACCGGCTGATCGTGCGGGCCGGGCGCGGCGAAGTGGCGCCCGGCATAGCGCCGGAGCAGCAGGCTTCGGCAAAGGCCCGCTGCGGCGTGCGCTACCTGGAGGGGCTGGGGGATGTCATCAAGCCAGGTCAGCAGGAGGCCCAGGCCAAACTGGCGGCCTACGCGGCCGACTACAACCGGCGCATGCTGGCGCACTGCCCGTCACAACCGGCGACGGATCGGCAGTGAAGGTGTGAGCGTTGAGGTCAATAGAGGGAGGCGCGAGCCTCCCTCTTTTTTGCGGCCGCCATTTGCCGGTCACAAGGCTTGTACCCATGGCGTGCTCGTCGCACAATGCCTGCACGCATGGCCGCATGGGCGGCAAAGAGAGAAGGAAAATCAAGATGATGGATGTAGCCGATCTGCGCCGCGAATACACCCGGGGTGGACTGCACCGGGCCGATCTGCCGGCCGAGCCCCTCGCCCTGTTCGAGAAGTGGCTGGCCCAGGCGTGCGAAGCCAGGCTGACCGACCCCACTGCCATGGTGGTGGGCACCGTCGATGCCGACGGCCAGCCCTGGCAGCGTACCGTGCTGCTCAAGCACTACGATGCCGAAGGCATGGTGTTCTACACCAACATGGGCAGTCGCAAGGCGCATCAGCTGGAGGGCAACCCCCGCATCAGCCTGCTCTTCCCCTGGCACACCCTGGACAGACAGGTGCATGTGACCGGCCGGGTGGAGAAGATGAGCACCTTCGAGGTGATGAAGTATTTCCACAGCCGTCCCAAAGACAGCCAGATCGCCGCCTGGGTCTCCAAACAGTCGACCCGCATCTCGGCGCGCGGCGTGCTGGAGGCCAAGTTTCTCGAGCTCAAGCAGAAGTTTGCCAATGGCGAGGTGCCGCTGCCGAGTTTCTGGGGCGGTTTTCGGGTGCGCATCGACACGGTCGAATTCTGGCAGGGGGGCGAGCATCGCCTGCACGACCGCTTCTACTACACCCGCGAAGGGGAAGGGTGGCACATCGAGCGGCTGGCGCCCTGAGTGCCCCGCGAGCCCTCTGCTGCTGACAAGGAGTCTGTATGCGTCTGTATGGCGATCTGAAGTCCGGTAACTGCTACAAGCCCTGGCTGCTGGCCCGCTGGCTTGAGCTGCCCCTCGAATGGGTGCCGGTGGATGTGCTGGCGGGAGAGACCCGCACCCCCGACTTTCTGGCCCTGAACCCCAACGGCAAGATCCCGGTGCTGGAGCTGGCCCAGGGCGACACCCTGGCGGAGTCCAACGCCATTCTCTTCTACCTGGCGCAGGGGTCGCCCCTGTGGCCGGCCGCGCCGCGTCAGCAGGCCGAGGTGCTCAAGTGGCTGTTCTTCGAGCAGTACAGCCATGAGCCCTATATCGCGGTAGCCCGCTTCATCGTTCACTATCTGGGGCGGCCGGAGTCCCAGGAGGCGCGCCTCGACGGGCTCAAAGCCGGCGGCGAGAAGGCGCTGGAGGTGCTGGAGCAGCAGCTCAAGCAGAGCCCCTACCTGTGTGGCGAGGCGCCGACCATCGCCGACATCGCGCTGTACGCCTACACCCATGTGGCGGAGGAGGGGATCTTCTCGCTGCAGGGCTGGCCCGCCATCCGAGCCTGGATTGCCCGTATCGAGGCGCATCCCCGCCACCTGAGTCTGCCTGCTGCCTGTCAGGCCGGCTGATGGAACTGCTGATCGAGCGCGCCCTGTGGCAGCCCCACTGGGCGCCGGTGTTGCAGGCCTGGCAGCGGCAGGGTCATGGCTGGCAGTTGCTGCAGAGCAAGGTCGATGAGCGTTTGCCGAGCGATACCGGCGGACTCTGGTCCTGTTGTCCGCCCGATGGCGTGTGTTCGGCCAGCGCACTGCTTGCCGCCTGGCTGGACGGCGATCTGCCCGGCCAGCAGGCCGTTGATCCGAGCCGGCAGATCCTTGTCAGCGGCTCGACCTCCCTGTTGACCCTGGCGCGGGAGGAGGGGCTGCTGACTCTGGGGGGGCTGGGGGCCGATCTGGCGCTGACGGCGCAGGACGATCTGGGCGCCGTGCTCAACCGCCTGCTGGCCCGCCGCCTGACGGTGCCCGTGCTGGCCGAGCCTCCCTCCCGGTCGGAGCCCGCCCTGCAGCTGCGCCCCCTGCTGGCGCTCGATGAAGCTGAGGTGGTGCACTATTGCAGCGATGCGGCGCTCGCTCGCTACACCCTCAACATTCCCCACCCCTATCCGCCAGAGGCGGCCCGCGACTGGCTGGCCGGCTGCTGGCGCAAGGCGGCGCTCGGATTGGGTTGGAGCTGGGCACTGACCCTGCCGGCAGGCGAGGGCCAGGCGCCGCTGGTGGGGGTGATCTCGCTGCACTGGAACGGCGAGCTGGCCTGGTGGGTGGGCGTGCCCTGGCAAAATCGCGGGCTGGCGACCCGGGCCGCCCGGCTGGTGAAGGCCTTTGCGTTCGACCGGCTGCAGCTGCCGGTGCTCACCGCCCGCCACATGCCGGACAACCATGCCTCCGGCCGGGTGATGGCCAAGCTGGGCATGCGCTATTGCGGCCGACGGGCATTGAGTGGCCAGCGTCAGGGCTTGAGTCAGAGCCAGAACGAGGTGAGCTACTGGCAGCTGGCGCAAAGCCTGACGCTGGCGGCGCCGGTCGAACGTCAGCTGGCCTCCCTGCTGGCCGATGCGCGGGTGGTGGCAGCCATCCTGCAGACACAGGTCGGGGAGGGAGCGCCGCAGCGGCTGGCGCTGTTCATGACAAGTCGGGATGGGGCAGAAGGGGGCGAGCCCGCCGCCGCGCCGCCACGCTCCCTGGATTCTGACGGGCCGCTGGCGGTGGAATACTACGAGCAGGATGCGTTGGCGCAGGCCGAGCCCGAGCAGCTCCATCTGCTGCGCGGCCTGCTGCTGAAAGACGCCGAAGAGCAGGGACTGGACTACCTGTTGCAGCTGGCCAGTCTGCAGCGCCAGGGGCCTGTGTTGCTGACCCTGGCAGAGCGGCGCCAGCGCTTGCGCTGGCTCGCAAGTGAGGAGCGCAGACTCGCCCTGCTGGCTGCTGAGCCGCTCACTCATCGCTATCATCTGCTCGACTTGCTGGTGGCCTTGCCCGCCCTTCTCGACGAGCTGGCCGGTCGCTGGCATCGGGATGCCGACGACACCCTGGCCTGGCTGGCACGGGCCGAACCGTCGCTGTTCAACGCCTATCGAACCGCCATCACCCGCCTGCAACCGGCCGATCTGCACCTTCTGCTGGCGTTGGTGGCAAACCGTTTTCCTGAGTTCACCCTCCCATTTCTGGACAAAGATGCTCAAGAAGGTGGTCTGTTTGTGGAATAATGCCCGCTCTGCTGTACGAGGAGTAACGCTGTATGCTGAGAACCGAGCGCCCTGGTGACATGCTGCCGGTCTATGACCTGGTGAGCGCCGCCTTTGGCCGTACCGACGAGGCCGAACTGGTCAACCGCCTGCGCGAATGCGGCGCCGCCGTGGTGACCATGGTCGAGGAGGAGGAGTACGAGTTCATGGGGCACCTGATGCTGAGCCCGATCACCATTAACGGGGTGGAGGGACCCTGGCTTGGTCTCGCGCCCGTGGCGGTCCACCTGGATTGGCAGGGGCAGGGGATCGGCTCGGATCTGGTGCGCGAGGGGCTGGATACGGCGCTGGAGATGGACTGGAAGGCGGTGGTGGTGCTGGGTGACCCGACCTATTACAGCCGCTTCGGTTTTCGCCCCGCCAGCGAGTTCGGCCTGCACTGCATCTACGAAGTGCCCGCCGACTGCTTCATGGCGATGGAGCTGCAGGAAGGCGGTCTGGCCGGCGTGCAGGGGGAGGTGCTCTACCACCCGTTGTTTGACGAGTTGCCGGAAGAGCAATAAGCCACGCAAACGGCAGCCATGGGCTGCCGTTTTGTTATCTGAACGCGCTGCAGATGCAGTGCCTCTCCCTACGAATTGTCGATGGTTTTTCCTTCCCCACCTCAACCTCATCGTTGCGGATCGTATTCACGAGCACACCGGTGAGCTAATGCCACTTTGCTCCGTGCCGGGATATATAGTGCGTACCACCTTTATCTGGAAATCATGGTGCTGCCCTGCAGCCTGATGGCACCTTGCTGCATTTTTTCTAGGGAAAGTGCGAAAAAGTCCTTGATGTGAGATCATGAACCCCACTTGGCATCAGGGATGAGGTTCAGCATGAGTCACCAGCTCACCTTCGCGGACTGCGAGTTCAATGGCAAACGCCGTAAAACCCGTAAAGAGATATTCTTGGCTCGCATGGAGGCTGTGCTCCCATGGCCAAGGATGCTGGGGGTCATCGAACCCGTCTATCCCAAAGCTGGTAACGGGCGTCGTCCCTACCCACTCGATACCATGCTCCGCATTCACTGTATGCAGCAGTGGTACAACCTCAGCGACGGCGCCATGGAGGACGCACTCTACGAAATTGCCTCAATGCGTCTGTTTGCCAAACTCTCCCTGGACCAGGCTATCCCTGAC
>NZ_NEVB01000125.1:0-5144 GCF_002259925.1 Aeromonas sp. A35_P
TTCCCAGTCAATGACATCTGGTGATGGCAGTGATTGCATTGCAGCACGCGTGGCCGACTTTTCAGGTGACAACAGGTCTTGTTGGCACATTCAGGGCAGACAAAGCCGTGAGGAAAACGCCAAGTGAACAACGCGTTTTCGCACTGAGCTTCAGTGCCATAGTCCTTGAGAAGCTCAAACAGGCTGTAGCCTTTCTGGAATTGGACTTTGCTTTTGGCCATGATCTCGCTCCTCGATAACTGTGCATAAGATCAGTATAGTTCGGGGTGACTGCTAATCATGGGTAATCAGGTACACATATCTACTAGAAACTGTTTGGAGCGGGAAACGAGACTCGAACTCGCGACCCCGACCTTGGCAAGGTCGTGCTCTACCAACTGAGCTATTCCCGCAACAGAATGTCATCTGCAAGTGATTGGAGCGGGAAACGAGACTCGAACTCGCGACCCCGACCTTGGCAAGGTCGTGCTCTACCAACTGAGCTATTCCCGCATCGGAATATCACTTACAAATTTTTGGAGCGGGAAACGAGACTCGAACTCGCGACCCCGACCTTGGCAAGGTCGTGCTCTACCAACTGAGCTATTCCCGCAACATTAGGTTGTCTTGAGGCTGGCTGATGATTGGAGCGGGAAACGAGACTCGAACTCGCGACCCCGACCTTGGCAAGGTCGTGCTCTACCAACTGAGCTATTCCCGCATCGGGCTGGTTTGCACCAGTGTCATCATCAGATTTTGGAGCGGGAAACGAGACTCGAACTCGCGACCCCGACCTTGGCAAGGTCGTGCTCTACCAACTGAGCTATTCCCGCAACTACCTTAAAACAGGCCGTACAGCATTTGGTTGCTTGCGCTACTGTACGGGAGCCGAATTATAAGAGCAGTCATTCCAATTGCAAGGGCTTTTTTGTCTGGTTGCGCGCGTTCGCTCAAAAGCTGGTCGAACTGTCGATTTTAGCAACCAGAGCGGGGCAATCCCTTGCCTGGGCGTCAGATCTTGAAGACGTGGCTGCGGTAAAACTGCAGTTCGGCAATGGATTCGCGGATGTCGTCCAGCGCCTGGTGGGTACCGCTCTTCTTGAACTGATCCAGCAGCTCCGGCTGCCAGCGGCGTACCAGCTCCTTGATGGTGCTGACATCGACGTTGCGATAGTGGAAGAAGGCTTCCAGCTCGCTCATGTGCTTGACCATGAAGCGGCGATCCTGGCCAATGCTGTTGCCACACAGCGGGCTGGTGCGCTCCGGCACCCACTGGCGAATGAAGTCGAGGGTCTCGGCGACGGCTTTCGCCTCGTCGTGCTGGCTCGCCTTGACCCGGGCCACCAGACCGCTCTTGGTATGGGTATTGACGTTCCAGTCGTCCATCTTGGCCAGCTCTTCGTCGCTCTGGTGAATGGCGATGACCGGCCCTTCGGCCAGCACGTTCAGATCCTTGTCGGTGACTATGGTGGCGATCTCCAGTACCACGTTTTCTTCAGGGTCGAGGCCCGTCATCTCCATGTCGATCCATACCAGGTTCTGCGCGCTGACTGTCATGATTGCTCTCTCTATTGGGAGGAATGGCGGAATTTTGCCAATTTGCATGTATCATACTGGCTTTGGATCTGTTCATAAACTGGCGAATCGAGTGGCAAAGAAAGCAAAACTCAATCTGGGTCAACAAAGGCGCGTCCAGGCCAACCGCGAGCGTCGGCTGCAAAAAGAGCACACCACAGAGGTGGATGACACCCTGTTCGGGCCGGCCATCGAAGGGGTGGTGATCAGCCGCTTTGGTCAGCACGCAGACGTCGAGGCGAGCGATGGCACCATCCACCGCAGCAACCTGCGGCGCAGCAGCATCAGCAGCCTGGTGTGCGGCGACAAGGTAGTGTGGCGTCCTGGCCTCAATGCCGCGACCGCCGGCGTCATCGAGGCGGTGCACCCGCGTCACTCGGTGCTGACCCGGCCGGACTTCTACGACGGGGTCAAACCCATCGCCGCCAACATCGACCAGATCATCATCGTCTCGGCGGTGATGCCCGAGTTCTCCACCAACATCGTCGACCGCTATCTGGTGGCCGCCGAGGATGTGGAGATCCGCCCCCTCATCGTGCTGAACAAGGTCGACATGCTCGATGATGCCGCCCGCACCCGCATCGAGCGCCAGCTCGAAACCTACCGCAAGCTCAATTACGAGGTACTGCTGGTAAGCTGCGAGAGTGGCGAAGGGCTCGATGAGCTGAAAGCCAGGCTCACCGACAAGATCAGCATCTTCGTCGGCCAGTCCGGGGTCGGCAAGTCGTCACTGACCAACGCCCTGATGCCGGGGCTGGATGTGCTCACCGGCGAGATCTCCGAGAACTCGGGGCTCGGCCAGCACACCACCACCACGGCGCGGCTCTACCACTTCCCGAGCGGCGGCGATCTCATCGACTCCCCCGGGATCCGCGAGTTCGCCCTCTGGCATCTGGAAGCCGACCGCATCACCTGGTGCTTCGTCGAGTTCCGCGACTATCTGGGCGGTTGCAAGTTCCGCGACTGTACCCACAAGGACGATCCCGGCTGCGCCCTGCGCGCCGCGGTCGAAGCGGGCGCCATCAGCGCCGATCGCTTCCACAACTATCACCGCATCCTGGAAACCATGCAGGAAGCCCGTCACGGTCGCCAACAGGCACGCCTGTGACCCTGTTTAACCTACGTTGATGATGAACATGAGCATTACTGACAACCTGAAAATTGCCGGTCAATACTGTCTGCCCAAACACGCCCTCTCCCGCCTGGTGGGCAAGCTTGCCGCCGCCGAAGCGAGCAACCTCACCACCAGGGTGATCGAGGCCTTTATCAAGCAGTACCAGGTCGACATGAGCGAGGCGCTGCACGAGAGCCCTGCCCACTACAAGAGCTTCAACGAGTTCTTCACCCGCGAACTCAAGCCCGGTATCCGCCCCCTGGTGGAAGACGCCATGACCCTGGCCCTGCCGGTGGATGGCACCGTCAGCCAGCTCGGCCCGATCAGCCAGGGTCGCATCATCCAGGCCAAGGGCCACGACTACAGCGCACGCGAGCTGCTGGGCGGCTATGAGGATCTGGTGGCGCCGTTCAAGGATGGTGACTTTGCCACCATCTATCTGGCGCCCAAGGATTATCACCGCATCCACATGCCGCTGGACGGCGTGCTGGAGAGTATGGTGTTCGTGCCGGGGGATCTCTTCTCCGTCAACCCGCTCACCGCCGAGAACGTGCCCAACCTGTTTGCCCGCAACGAGCGGGTGGTGGCCACCTTCCGCACCCCGCACGGCCCCATGGCGCTGGTGCTGGTCGGTGCCACTATCGTGGCCAGCATCGAGACCATCTGGGCCGGCAACATAGCGCCGACCAAAGAGAAGAAGGTGGTGCGCTGGGACTACACCGGCGACGAGGCCATCACCCTGCAAAAAGGCGCCGAGATGGGTCTGTTCAAGCTGGGCAGCACAGTCGTCTGTCTGTTTGGCCCGGGCATGCTGGCCGGTTTCGAGCCCCATCTGGCCAACGGGGTCACCACCCGCATGGGTCAGCCCTTTGCCAAGCTGGCGGAGCAGGCATGAGCGATCAGCCCGTCTCTTCCCAGAAGAACAACCCGCTGCACGGGCTGACGCTGGAAGCCATCGTCACCGCCCTGGTCGAACACTACGGTTGGGAAAAACTGGGGCAGGAGATCAATATCCGCTGCTTTACCCAGGATCCCAGCATCAAATCCAGCCTGAAATTCTTGCGAAAAACTCCCTGGGCGCGGGAAAAGGTCGAGAGCCTCTATCTGTACGTCCAGCGCAAGCAGGCCAAAGCAAAGGAATAACGCCATGGCGTTCAAGATTACCTACACCTACGGCAAGAAAACCAAAGAGATCGGCTACGCCAACGACAAGTTCAACAGCATCTACGATGCCATTGCCGCTGCCGAAGGGATCAACCTGACCAGCTTCCACGCCATGGAGGAGCAACTGGCCCAGGTATGCCGGCGTGACAAGAAGAGCGTGAAGGATTACCGGGAGAACTACTTCAAGGAGCTGGGCTTCTCCAACATCGTCATCGAGCGGGATGCCAAGGAGTAACCATGCGTACCTTGACCCTGATGGCCGCCTCCCTGCTGCTGGCGGCCTGCAGTACCCCGGAACAACACCTTGTCGGCAATGATCAGGATGTCCACGGCTGCCGAGCCAGCGCCGGCTATCAGTGGTCAGCCCTGACCAGGCAGTGCGTGCGGCTGTTCGAGCAGGGCATCAGGCTCAATCCGACCGATGCCGGCCAGACCGGCAGCGCCTTCGTGCTGTTCAACGCCGATCAAAGCCAGGCCGAGCTGACCCTGCCGAGCGGCGAGCAACACCTGCTCACCCGCCAAGGCGCAGAAGGCAACTGGTCGTGGCAAGGCAGCGGCTACACCCTCTTGCCGTGGAAGGGGTATGTGCTCAAAGCCGGCGAGCAGACGCTGTTTCACGGCGACGTCGCCCGCTGAGTCACCCGACTCTATTCAGCCCCCGGCCCTGCCGGGGGTTGTTTTTTTGCGGCTATCAACAGCGACCCGCATGCCCCTTGTCGCCAGGCCGGAAACAAAAAAAACCGTTGCAGGCAACGGGGTTTTTGCTGGCGCTCGGTGCAACCTTAGTTGCCGAGGGTGGAGAACAGGCTCTGTTCCAGGCTGCCGCGGGAGACGCACACCGGGGTGATGGAGGGAGCCGGTACCCGCTCGCCGGAGGACTCGACGAAGTAGAGCTGGGTGTTGCCCTTGACGTTGACGGTGGCCACGCTGTTGTTGCCGCTCTGGGTGATGATCAGGTTGATCTGCAGGTTGGGGTTGCCCAGTGCGACCTTGGAGCCCATGGTACCGCAGTCCAGCCACTCCAGACCGTCGGCCGAATTCTCGACGTTGGCGGTCATCAGGCCGGAGCCACGCTGGCTGTTTTCGATGTTAAGGCCATGATCGCCAAACCACTTCTCGGCGCGGGCCCACACCAGATCCACCGGGATCTGCATCTCCTGGGTGTTGTTGGTCGCCTTGGCTACCGGCGGGGTATAGCGGTACTGCTCGCCGCCATTGTTGTCGCTGGCACAACCGGTCATCAACAGGGCCAGTGCTACTACGACAAACTTTTACATGCTGCTTCTCTCATCCATATAATCCGGCCCTAGGG
>NZ_NEVB01000126.1:0-5049 GCF_002259925.1 Aeromonas sp. A35_P
GCCGAGGCGCTGGAACAGGCTCTGCACCGTGGGGGCGAGCCGCTCTTCCTGCACGGGGGGCTCGGTCTGGGCCGGTGGCGTGCTGTCCCCAAGCAGCTTGCTGCCGAGCTTGAGGGCGAGGGAGGCGAGGGGAAGCAGGGTGCCGATGGCGATCATGATGTCACTCTCCGTACTACTGATGTCATGACGGAGCAGGGAATGGGCCAAGTTGGCGAAAATTTAGTCTTAGAGTGGCAGGGGACTGATCCTGCGGTGAATTTAGTTTTTGCCAGGCAGAGGGCGGGCGAGTGCGGGAGGGGGCGGCGGCAAACCCTTGCAGCCCGGGGGCTGGCGGTTTGCCGCCCGGCTTGCCGGATCAGAGCTCCTTGAACGGGCGGCGCTTCTCCTCCTCGATGACGATGGCCTCCAGATTGGCGATGCGCTCCTGCAGCTCGTTGATGAGCATGTCCTGCTTGCCGAGACGATCGGTGATGCGGGCATCCCCCAACTGGTAGCGGGCCCGCTTGCTGAGAAAGCCGAACAGTGCGCTGATGAAGACGATCAGCACGATACCGGTCCACATGGTCATGAATGACTCCTTGCCGATGAATAAACGAGAAAACAGCCTTGTTGCCATCTGTTGTCTCATACCCGGTTGCCGGCTGCAATGGCCGGCAAGGGGGTGGACGGGAATGTCGAGAGGCTGCCTTGCCCGCGTCAGACTGTCTGCCAGAGCGGACGGCCGAGCCAGAGCCCCCACAGGGTCAGGTGCAGCAGCACGATGAACCAGAATACCCTGCGATAACTCCCCTTCTGGGTCTTGTGGCGCAGCCAGTGGCGGGCCAGCAGGGCGCCGGGCCAGCCGCCGAACAGCTCGAGCAGATGGAGCCGGGACTCGGGGATGCGCCAGCCGCCGCGCACCGCCTGGCGCTTGTCGTGGGCGTAGGCCAGCATCGTCAGCAGACTCATGGCGGTGATGATGGCGAGCGGCCACCAGTTGGCGTCGGCCAGACCGAGCCAGGCCGTCCACAGCAGGGGGAGCAGGGCGAGCCAGATCACAGGGCCAGCTCCCAGCCGCGGGGGGCGTCCGGGCTCAGGCTGCGGATCACGCGCGCCGGGTTGCCCACCGCCACCGAGTCGGCCGGAATGTCGCGGGTGACCACGGCGCCGGCCCCTATGATGGAGCGCGGCCCTATGGTGACGCCGGGGCAGATGATGGCGCCGCCGCCAATCCAGCAGTCATCGCCGATCCGCACCGGCTTGTTGTAGGCGGTCCAGTTGCGTCGCTCCAGATAGTCCATGGTGTGGGTGGCGGTGTAGATCTGCACGTTGGGGGCCAGCAGCACATGGCTGCCGATGTGCACTTCGCCCACGTCGAGAATGGTGATGTTGAAGTTGAAGAAGGTCTTCTCGCCGATGTGGATGTTGCGGCCGAATTCGCAGGTGAAGGGGGTGCTGATCCAGATGGAGCCTGGGCAGTGGCCGAACAGCTCGCCGCACAGGCGCTGGCGCAGGGCTTGGTCACCGGCCGGAGAGGCGTTGAGTTGTGCCAGCAGCGCCTGACCGCGGATCCGGTCGTTCGCTATCTCCTCGCTCTGGCTGTCCAGGGCACCGCCCGCCAGTATCTTGTCCCAATCGCTTGCCATGCTACCGCTCCTCTCATGTGCCAAGAGGAGCCAGTATACGCGAGCACTTTGGCGGCGTCAGGCTGTCACTTGCTGCAACCTCAGGCGCCGGGCCAGATCAGCGGCAGGATCAGCTGGGCCGAAACGAAGTAGGGCAGCAGTACCCGCAGCCCCAGCCGGCGGCCGCCGATCCCCAGGGCCAGCAGCCCCTTCACCAGCGAGTTGACCAGCCCGGCCAGCAGGATGCCGCGGGCCGCCACCTCCAGCGCCAGCTCCTTGTGGGAGAGCTGGGAGAGCGACAAGGTGATGGCGTCCACGTCGGTGATGCCGGAGACCAGCGACAGCAGATAGACCCCGGAGTTGCCCACCTTGTTCTGCAACAGGGTGGCCATGAAACCGATCAGCGCCAGCAGCAGGCCAAACTTGATGGCGGTGGCCAGATCGAGCGGGTTGCTGGTCTGGGGTTGCACCGGGCCGTCGGTCAGCTCCTCGCGCTGGCGCCAGAACCAGAAGGCGAAGCCGTAGACGGTGGCTGCCAGCAGCAGCAGGGGCGCCGCCAGGCGCATCGCCAGCTCGCTGTGAATGAGCAGCACCAGCACCAGCAGTCGCAGCCACATGGTGGCACCCGCCAGCAGGATGCCGGTGGCCAGCAGCCGCTCCAGCCCCCCCTGCTCCTTGTTGAGACGGGCAAACTGCAGGGTGAGGGCGGTGGAGGAGGCGAGCCCGGCCAGCATGCTGGTGAGCACCAGCCCGGCGCGGGTGCCGAGCAGGCGTACCGCGAAGTGACCGCAAAACGAGATGCCGGCGATCACCACCACCATCAGCCAGGTCTTGAAGGGGTTGAAGGCATCGAGCGGGCCCATCTCCTCGTTGGGCAGCACCGGCAGCAGCACCAGCGAGATGAGCAGAAAACGCAGGGTGGCGTGAAATTCGGTCTCGCTCAGAAACAGCATCCCCTGCTGGATCTTGCCCTTGAGTCCCATCAGCAGCGCCGCCAGCACGGCGCAGGCCACCGCCTCGCTCGGGCTCAGCAGCACCGACATCAGCCCCAGCAGATAGGTGAGCAGCATGGCCACCGAGCTGGTGAGGCCGAACTCCCCCTGCCAGCGCTGGGCCAGCCAGACCGAGAGGCCGCAGCCAATCACCACCGCCAGCAGACCGAGCAGCGGCAGCCAGGGGCCCAGGGTGGGCAGCAGCAGGGCGCAGACCCCGCCGAGCAGGCCGATGAGGCCGTAGGTCCGCATCCCGGCGATGCGCTGGTTGTCCCCCAGCTGGCGCACCTGCCAGCCCCGCTCCAGCCCGATGATGAGGCCGATGGCCAGCGACACCAGGGCACCATTGACGGGTTCTGCATTGATCCACATAACGACTTCCTGTTCGTCATCTGCCTGCCTTGTTTCCATGATGGCACAGCCGGCACCGGGCCAGCGCGGCCTGGCTCACAGAGTGCGCGAATGGCGCCTGCGCCCTCCTGATATGAGCAAATGAGATAAGCAAAGCGTTATTTCTTGGTTCTCGGCATAACAAGCCCGCGGCATGCTGAATTCAACCCAACGAGATATGGAGTATCCCCATGAAACTGCGAACGACCGCCCTGACCCTGCTGGCCCTCGGTCAGGCCAATGCCGCCGAGATCCGCCTGCTCAACGTCTCCTACGATCCGACCCGCGAACTGTTCCAGGAGTACAACGGCGCCTTCGCCAGGGAGTGGAAGGCGAAGACCGGCGACGATGTTGTGGTCAGCCAGTCCCATGGCGGCTCAGGCAAGCAGGCGCGCGCCGTGGTGGACGGGCTGGAGGCGGACGTGGTGTCGCTGGCGCTGGCCTACGACGTCAATGCCGTGGCCAGGCAGGGGCTGATTGGCGCCGACTGGCAGAGCCGGCTGGCCAACAATGCGGCGCCCTACACCTCCACCATCGTGTTCCTGGTGCGCAAGGACAATCCCAAGCAGATCAAGGACTGGGATGATCTGGTGCGCAAGGACGTGGCCATCGTCACCCCCAACCCCAAGACCTCCGGCGGGGCGCGCTGGAACTACCTGGCTGCCTGGGGCTACGCCCTGAAGAAGAGCGGCAGCGAGGAGGGGGCCAGGCAGTTCGTCGGCGATCTCTACAAGAACGTGAAGGTGCTGGACTCCGGCGCCCGCGGTGCCACCACCAGCTTCATCGAGCGCGGCCTCGGCGACGTGCTGCTGGCCTGGGAGAACGAAGCCCTGCTGGTGCTGGGTCAGCCCGGCAATCGCGACAAGTTCGAGCTGGTGGTGCCGTCGGTCTCCATCCTGGCCGAGCCGCCGGTGGCGGTGGTGGACAAGGTGGCCAAGAAGCATGGCACCGAGGCGGTGGCCAAGGCCTACCTCGACTACCTCTACTCCGACGAGGGGCAGCGCATCGTCGCCAAATATCACTATCGTCCCAGCAACCCGGCGATCCTGAAGGAGACCGCGGCCCAGTTCCCGCAGCTGACCCTGTTCACCGTCAAGGATCTGGAAGGGGACTGGGACAAGGCGCAGAAGAAGCACTTCGCCCAGGGCGCCCTGTTTGACCAGATCTACCAGCCGGGTCGCTGAGCGGCCGGCCATCTTCAACTGAACTGGCCCCTGTGCCAGCTGATAGGAGCACCAAGATGAACAAGATCCTCCTGGTTCCCGGTCTGCACAACAGCGGGCCGGATCACTGGCAGAGCCGTTGGCACCAACAATTCCCCCACTGGCAGCGGATGGTGGGGCTGCCGTGGGATCGGCCTGACCTCACGGTCTGGAGTGCCAAGCTGGCGAGCAAGCTCAAAAGCCGGCGCGGGCGGGCTCACCTGGTGGCCCACTCCTTCGGCGCGCTGGCGGCCATCACGGCGGCGCGCCGGCAGCCCGACAAGGTGGCCTCGCTGTTTATCGTGGCGCCGGCGGATCCAGCCCGCTTCGGCTTGCCAGACGAGCTGCTGGCAGGGTCGCTCAAGGTGTCGGCCCAGCTGGTGGCCAGCCGCAATGACCCCTGGATGAGTTTTGAGCGGGCCGAATACTGGAGCCGGCAGTGGCAGGTGCCGCTGTTCGATGCAGGCGAGGTGGGCCACCTCAATGCCCAGTCCGGCCACGGTGAGTGGCACCAGGGGCTCAACCTGCTCGGCACCCTCTATCGGCGGGCCGAGATGGTGGTGGAGCCGACGCCGGCGGTGTGGGAGCGGCGGGCGGCCTTGAGTTTTCGCTAAGCGGCGAGCGTTGAACACACTGATTTGGAATAGAGAAGGAGGGCAGGCAATCGACACCACCACAGTCTGATTTGGATAGCTTGGTACATTGCACGACGCTCCATTTTTTAGGTCTTTTATTTATATAAAAGACCTTTTTTTCATTTTATGGCTCTAAAAGCCTTGTATGTCGTTGTTAGATAAAAAAGTGCTTAGCAAAGGCGTTATTGGTGTTTGTTGCCCCTGACAGGAGTGCGCAGAATCGCTG
>NZ_NEVB01000127.1:0-9250 GCF_002259925.1 Aeromonas sp. A35_P
ACGCGCGTAGAGCGTCACTTCTTCACCCTGAACCCCGCCTTGACGCTCGGTACCGACTGGTTCGGAGCGGACCGCGACCGTGGCCGCTCGGCTTTGTGGCCGCAGGCCCAGTTTGAGAAATGGGGGCTGTTTGGCAGCTACAGCACGGCGGGTGGTCAGTGGGGATGGCTCTCGACCTTCAATGCCCAATGGACGCCTGACCGGCTCTATAGCGTGGAGCGTTTGTCGCTGGGCGGCGAGGCCTCGGTGCGCGGATTCAAGGAGCAGAGTATCAGCGGGGATGTGGGTGGATACCTTCGAAACGAGCTGAGCTGGCAAGGCGCTACACCGGCCTGGCTTGGTCAATGGCGCACTTGGTTGGCACTGGATATGGGACGGGTGGATATGCGCAATCAGGGGGATGAGTGGCGTGGCATGGTGGGCACCGCCATGGGTTGGGAGCAACGCTATCGCCACTTTACCGGCAATATCAGCGTGGGCTTTCCGTTAAGTGCCCCCGCTTGGCTCAATGCTGACCCTTGGGTGCTCTATTACCGGGCGAGTGTGACGTTCTAGCAATGACATGTGGTGGCGATGCGTTGTGCGTCGCGAGAAGGCAATCAAGACGTGAAGGGATGGTTGAAGGTGGTTGAGATGGATGCAAACGCAATGAAGCAAGGTGAGCCGCGGTTTTCTCTGGTATGTCGCGCCGTGGTGTATCAGCTATGTGCATTGTTGGCCCTGCAACCGGCACACCCGGCATTTGCTGAAGGCATTGCGGTGGCGACCGGCAATACCACCCTCAATCAGGCCGGTAACGGTGTGCCTATCGTCGACATTGCCACGCCCAACGGCGCCGGGTTATCGCACAACCTCTATCAGGATTTCAANACAGCTGACCCAAACCCAGCTGGGTGGGCTTATTCAAAACAACCCCCACCTCAATGGCCAAGCGGCCAATCTCATCATCAACGAAGTGGTGGGCGCCAACCCGTCGCAGTTGCAAGGCTATCTGGAAGTGGCTGGTCAGCAGGCGGGTGTGGTGGTGGCCAACCCCAATGGCCTCACCTGTGATGGCTGCGGTTTCATCAATACCCCCAATGTGACGCTCTCGACCGGCAAGCCGGTACTGGATGCACAAGGCCAGTTGCAGGCCCTCGATGTGAAACAGGGCACCCTGACCGTAGGTGGCAAGGGACTGGATGCGACCAGACAGGCGTCGGTCGACTTGGTCGCGCGTGCGGTGCAGCTCAATGGCGCCCTGCATGGCCAGGCGGTCAATGTGGTGGCGGGTGCCAACAAGGTTAATCGCCAGACCGGGGAAATCGTTGCTCAGACTGGCAATGGCCCGGCTCCGGAAGTGGCCATCGACACCGCCGCGTTGGGCGGCATGTACGCGGGCAAAATCCGGTTGGTCTCGACCGAGCAGGGGGTGGGGGTCAATCTGGCCAACGTGGTGGCCAAACAAGGGGATTTGACCCTTGATGCCAATGGCCGCGTGCGGCTGCGTGACAGCGCAGCGCAGGGGCAATTAACGGTTAATGCGCAGGGAAATGCCGAGTTGGGTGGCAAGTTGGCAGCGCAAGGGGCGCTGATAGCCAATGCTACGGGTGATGTTACCCTCTCGCAAAGTCAGCTGGCTGCTGACACTGTCCAGCTTGCGGGCAAGCAGGTCACCCTCTCGGACAGTCGGGTGGATGCGCGCACGGTTACGCTGGCTGCCAAAGAGGCCCTGAGTCAGCAAGGTGAGGTGAGCGCTGCCGAGCAGTTGGCGCTGTCAGGCAAAACAGTCGTCCTTGCCGGTCGCCAGCAAAGTGGTGGTGGAGTAAGCCTCACCGCTAACGAAGGGGCAACACTGCAAGGCTCGCTGGCGGCAGCTGGTCCGGTGACCATCAAAAGTGGTAACCGCTGGGTACAAGGCAAGGCATCCACCCTTGAAAGCCAGGGAAGGGTCGAGGCCGAGGCTGATGAGGTCACGTTGTCTGGCAGGGTGCAGGGCCAGCAAATTGCGCTCAATACCAAGACCCTCACCAGCGATGCCAGTGTCACGGCGGGACAAGCGTTAGCCGTGACTGCTGTGCGTGCGACGCAGCAAGGTGTCATGCACAGCCAGGGGCAACTGAGCTGGCGCGGCGAGCAGCTTGATAACCAGGGCACCCTCTCGGCCGACGGTACTGGTGAGTTGGCACTTGCCAAGCTCGCCAATGAGCAAGCAGGCCAGGTGCTGACCAAGGGCCCGCTGACTATCAACAGCGAGACTCTGACCAATCAGGGCAAGGTGGTTAGCGAAGGCGCCTTGGCGCTCACCAATAAAGGGGCTTTGCTCAATACTGGCACCCTGGGCGGCGCCCAGCTGACCCTGGGTACTGACCGGCTGGACAGTCGTGGCATGTTGCTTGGGCGCGACGGGATTGCGCTCACCGGACGCGAACTCTCTTCATCCGGACAGCTGGTGAGCGATGGTGCTCTCACCATCGGCGGCCAGTTGCTGTTGTTAAGTGGCATCATCAAAGGGCAAGAGGTTGCTATCAAGGCCAACCAATTGGCGCTTGATGGCTCCTTACAAGGGGATGGCATCTCCCTTGAAGCGGACCAGATAGCCAGTGGCAATGCAGGTCAATTGCTTTCCCAAGCCACCCTCAAGGTCACTGCACGTGAAGCTGTGCAAGAGGGCACCTGGGCCGCCAAAGGGGAGATGGGGCTTGATATCGCTACCCTGCTCAACCGTGGCACCCTGGCCAGCGATGCAGCATTGCGCTATCAGGGCAACACCCTGGTCAATAGCGGCACTGTCTCAACCCAATCGCTGGATGTTCAGGCGCAGCAACTACGCAGCAGCGGCTTGCTGCTGGCCGCTCAAGCAGGGCAGATAACCAGCCACACCCTGGACAACCAGGGGCGCCTGCAGGCAGGCGGTAACCTCACCCTCAACACCACAGAACTGCTCAATAGCAATCAGCTTATCAGCGGCTTGGCGCTGGCTATTACCACCGGCACCTTCACCAACAGCGGCACGACAGCAGCAGGCTCTACCCTTGCCCTGCAGGGCACTACACTGACCAACCATGGCAAGTGGGTGGCCGGGGACGTTTTGCAGGTCAAAGCTGACACCGTCACGCAGGGACAAACCGGCATCACCGCCAGTAACCGCGCCCTCACCATTGGTGCCACCACCCTGACCGGGCAAGGCACGTATTCAGCAAGTGGCCCACTGACGCTCAAGGCTGCCACCCTCAATATCGATGGGCAACTGCATAGCGATGATGCTTTGACCCTCGACGCCGACCAGCTGAGCCTGGCTGGCACTGGCTACAGCAAGAGTGACCTCACACTTCGCACCAGTGATGCCACCCTCAGTGGCACTCTCACCAGTGGGCAAGATGCCACCCTGCAGTTAAGCGGTCACTTGCACCACAACGGCCGCCTCAATGCCAACCAGATTGCGGTCAGTGCTGCGCGTGTCGATGGCAGCGGCGACCTCTACGCCGAGAAAGCGCTCAATGTGAGCGCGAACCAGATGGCGCAAGGCGGCACTTGGCTCGCCAAAGAGAGTGCAAACCTCACCGGCGACAGCCTGCAACTGGGCGGCACCTTGGCCGCGCTGGCCGGGTTGACCCTCAATGCCACCTCTTCCTTGAGCAGTAGCGACAGTGCCAAGGTCATCGCAGGGACTCAGCTTGTGGTGACCGCACCGACGTTGCAACTGGCCGGACGCTGGCAAGCAGGCACAGATGCCACTGTCACTGCAGGTCAATTCACCCAACCCGGTGACCTGGTGGCAGGTGGCAAGCTGCAACTAAAAGCCGATAGCTGGCAAGCGCAGGGCGCAACTCAAGCGGCTGGGCCAATCGATGTAACCCTCACGGGCCATGGCGAGTTGGGTGGGCGAGTCAGCAGTCATAGCGATATCCGCATCACCGCCAACACTCTGTCCAATCGTGGTGAACTGCTGGGACAAGACAATGTGGCGCTGACCGTACAAGGCATGTTGCAGCAACTGGGCACGCTGATGGGGCAGCAGAGTCTCACCCTCGGTGCCGACCAACTGGACCAGCAAGGCGAGGTCATTGCTGGCAACAGCCAGGTCACTGCCCGCATTCTCAACCAACAAGGGTCGTGGCTCAGTGGCGGACAATTTAGCTATCAGGGTCAGCAGCTTGATAACAGCGGTCAACTGCAGGCCACCGATATCACTCTGCACGCCGACCAAACCAGCAACCGTGGCAGCGTGCTGGCGCAAAACCAGCTGACCCTCACCGGGACACGACTGGACAACCTGGGGCAGTGGCAAGCCGGNACGCTGATGGGGCAGCAGAGTCTCACCCTCGGTGCCGACCAACTGGACCAGCAAGGCGAGGTCATTGCTGGCAACAGCCAGGTCACTGCCCGCATTCTCAACCAACAAGGGTCGTGGCTCAGTGGCGGACAATTTAGCTATCAGGGTCAGCAGCTTGATAACAGCGGTCAACTGCAGGCCACCGATATCACTCTGCACGCCGACCAAACCAGCAACCGTGGCAGCGTGCTGGCGCAAAACCAGCTGACCCTCACCGGGACACGACTGGACAACCTGGGGCAGTGGCAAGCCGGGGCGCAAACCCTGACCCTCAATAACCTCGCCAACGGCCAAGGGGCGCAACTGCGCAGCCAGACCAATGGCATTATCAACGCGCAGCAACTTGATAACGCAGGCCAACTGGTGGCTCAAGGCGCCCTGCACATCAGCGGCAATACCCTGAGCAACCAAACCAGCGGCCTTATCAGTGCCGACACCTTGAGCCTGCAAGCCAGCACCAGTCTCAGCAGTGCGGGTATCCTGTTTGGCTTGCGCCAACTGCTGGTCACCAGTGCCACCCTCGATGGCAGTGGCCAGTTGCTGGCGGGTAGCAAGCTAGGCATCGACACCGGACGCGTGACTCAGATAGGCCAATGGCTCTCCGGTGGTGACCTAGCGTTGAAGGTCGGCAGCAGCCTGACCAGCCAGGGGAGCATCAGCGCCAAGAACCAGCTTGAGCTGGACGTGCAGGGTGACTGGCAAAACCAGGGGCAGTGGGTGGCAGGCAGTGGCATGCGCATCGCCACCACCGGTGCACTCGATAACCGTGGCAAGCTTATCAGCAATGGAGCCATGCAGGTGGTCGCGAGCAGTCTTGATAACAGCGGCAGTCTGCAGGCGGGCAGTACCCTGCGTCTTGATACCAGTGGCGCACTGCGCAACACCGGCATGATTGCCAGCCTGGGAGACCAGGTCGCCAACTCAGCGTCACTCTATAACAGCGGAACCTTTTATTCCGGTCGCCATATGCTGCTGGGCGTTGCCAATCAACTGGATAATCACACGGGTACCTTGCTTGCAGAAGGTGACCTGCACATCCGGGGATTGTTGGATGGACTCAAGGCTGTGTCGGTATTAAACCGCTCAGGTCGGATAGAAAGCAGTGCAAACATGCTCATCGAATCGCAAGTTCTGCGAAATGAGCGTGATGGTTTGGCTCTTCACGAAGAAAGCATTTTTCACACCACAGATGTCCCGCTGACCATTGATGTCTTACCCATTCGTGTTGAGGAGACTGAAGATTGTAACTGGGGTAATGACGGTGGCGGCGGCTCTGCTTGTCGACCTGTCTATACGCCGATATACGAGGGGGACCCCAAAGCCCCACAGCTGAAACTGGTTGAGCACAAGCGGTTAACGATGCCCACCATGGGCGGTAACGAAGCCATGATCATGAGTCAGGGCAATATGACCATGAGCGTTGATGATATCGTCAACGATGCCTCATATATCAGTGCCGGACTTGACCTCAACATGTACGGTAACACGCTCACTAACAAAGGTTACCAGCTTGGCGATACCATCACGGAGGCATTGTATACCTATCAAGGTAAACGCCCTGATGGTGCTCGCTTTGGTTACCGTCTCGACCTGACCGATGTGGTGACGCGATACGAAAACACCAGTGTTTTTAATGGCGTGCTATCCGCAGGGCGCAATATTCAGGGGTCATTTACCGGCCAGATTGACAACGTCACCATCAAAGCCAATGCGGGGCCGGTTTCCAGTACCACCACACGCCCGGATCTTGACAATGTCGCGGTTGATGGCCCCAGTGGCCCGACTTGGCAGGCTGGCCAACATGCTCAGCAAGTTGTCTTCACCCCGGTGGGCGAGCCCAATGGGGTACCGTTGCCGGAGTATCCGCTGCCGGGCGGCGGCAATGGTCTGTTTGTGGTCACCGACAAGCCCGATAGCCAATACTTGATAGAGGTCAATCCGCTCATCAGCGAGCTGGGCTCGGCAGGCAATGCGGCCCTCTCCAATATCGACCAGGCGCTGGCAGCTGCCGCGCAGGCCAGCGGGCAATGGGATAGCTGGCAGAACATCAACACCGCGCAGCCCGGCACTTTGCCTAATGGCGCCGCACTGGCGCTTGCGCCCACGGTCGAGCAAAACCCGACCTGGACAGACCTTGGCAAGTTCTTAGGGTCCAATTATTTCTTTGCGCAGCTTGGCTATAACCCGGAGCGCGATATCAAGCTGCTCGGTGATGCTGCGTTTGATACCCGCGTTATCCGCGATGCGGTACTGGCGCAAACGGGTCGGCGCTTTATCAATGGCGAGATGGGCTCTGATTTGGCCCAGATGCGCGCTCTGATTGATAACGCCGCGCAAAACCAACGCGAGCTGGGATTGATGCCGGGCGTCGCCTTGACGGCCGCCCAAGTGGCGCAGCTTGGCCGCAGCATGGTGTGGTGGGAGCCGGTGTGGTTCAACGGTCAGATTGTGCTCGCCCCCAAACTCTATCTGGCCGAAGCCGACCAGCGCCACCTCTCGGGTAGCGTCATCACCGCGGGTAACATCGACCTCAAAGCCGGTGGCATCAACAACAGCGGTACTCTCTTGGCTGATGGCACCCTGTTCCTTAAAAGCGGCAGTACCCTAACCAACCAGGGAGCCCTGCAAGCCGGTGGCGACCTCACCTTGCTGGCGATGGATGACATCCTCAATCAGGGACAGATATCCGGCCAGAACGTGACCCTTGCCAGTGCCAACGGCAGCATCATCAACCAGACCCAGACTGCGCAGCGTCATGTGGATGTCAACGGCATTCTCTCCGATGTCTTGAGCGACCAGACCCGCTTTAGCCGCACCGATGTCGGTGACATCGCCAGTATTACGTCTGCGGGCAATCTGTTGTTGCAAGCAGGTAAGGATATCAACCTCTCTGCCGCCGAGCTGCTGGCGGGGGACAATATGGCACTGCAGGCGGGTAACGATATCACCATCGGCAGCCTTGAGAGTCGCCATACCTGGGAAGAGGGACAAAACCGTTTCTCGCGCATCGACCAGCTGATGAGCGAGCTCAATGCCGCTGGCAACCTATCCCTCAGCGCAGGCAATGACCTGAGTCTGGTGGCCTCAACGGCTGACGCCAAGGGCGATGTGAGCCTGAGTGCAGGCAATAACCTGGTACTGGCCAGCGAAGCGAACCAGAGCAGCGATGATGTGCAGCAGGGCAGCAAGCACACCATCGACCGCACCACCACCCAAATCGGCGCCACTGTCTCTGGTGATAACGTGAGCCTGAGCGCAGGCAACAACCTGCTGGCCCAGGCCAGCACCATCGAGGCGCAAGGCAATGCCAGCCTGCAAGCCGGTGGCGAGCTGCAACTGACTGCGGCCGATAACGAGGAGTACCACTACGAGAAGAGCAAGAGCAGTGGCACCTTCAAATCCAAAACCACCGAGATAGAGCAGCGGGATGTCACGGCGCAGGGCACCACCATCACCGCCGGTGGCAATGTGAGCCTCTCAAGCCAAGGGGACATGACCCTCAAGGGCAGCGATATCAAGGCCGGTGAGACCCTTGCCCTTGATACCGACGGTCAGCTCAACCTGCTCACTGCCACTGATGAGCACTTCTACCGCAAGGATGAGCAGAAGAAGGGCTTTACCGTCACCGCCCAGGGCAATGGCACCAGCTCCACTACCGAGCGGCAAAACCAGCTCGAGGGCAGTGACATCACCATCAACGCAGGCCAGGGCGTGTTGTTGCAAGTGGGTCAGCGTGAAGGGGAAACCCTGCAAGCCAATCTCACCGCACTGGCAAACGAACCGGGCATGGCCTGGGTCAATCAGGTCAGCCAGATGCCGGGTGTGAAGATGGAGGCGGTACAAGAGGCCTATGAGCAGTGGGATTACAAGCAACAGAGCCTCAACCCCATCGTGGCGTCGGTGATTGCGATTGCGGTAGCGGCAGCCTCGGGGGGTACTGGTGCAGCCTTGCTGGGTACACAGACAGCCGCGACCACCGCCATGGCCAACACCGCCTTTGCCACGCTGGCGACTCAGGCAGCCCAATCCATGGTGTTGCACGGTGGTGACCTCTCTGCGGTACTCAAAGACCTTGGCAGCAGTGCCAATATCAAGCAGTTGGCGACGGCGGTCGCGACAGCGGGAGCGCTAAGCGGCTTTGACCAATGGGCGAAACTCGACAGCGCAGCCAAGCAAGCCAACAACCCGTTTGCCCAACCGGGTGCGGCGGACTTGATGAGCTGGGACACCTTCAATCGGGTGACCGGCCACGCCACCATTGGTGCGGGTATCAACAGCACCATCAACGGTGGCAGCTTTGAGGATGCGTTTAAGGACAGCTTGCTGGCCAATATTCAGGGACAAGTGGGCAAGTCAGTGGCTGGCGTTATCGGTGATAACGGCGATGCGCTGGGTGAGGCAGGCAAGACTATTGCACACGGTGTCACCAGCGGCGCAATTGCTGAAATCACCGGCGGCAAATTTGAGGCTGGCGCAGCAGGCGGCGCCATGTCCGAGCTGGCCAGTAACTGGAGCCTGGGGGCCTTTGGTGGCAACGAGGAGTATCAGGTTGCGCTCAACAAGGTGTTAGGTGGGCTAGCTGCAGCAGCGGTTACTGGCGATGCAGCTGACTTTGATACCGGCGCAGACCGGGCTGAGACGGTGCATCGGTATAACTACTTAAGCCACCAACAGAAAGCGACCCGTGAACAGGATTTTGCCTCGTGTCAGGGAGAGCTGCTCTGTATCGCCCAACATGGCGCAAAGTGGGGCGCCATCAATCTCTTGCAAGAAACCAGTTATGGTGCCGGCCTGTTGGCGGGTGTTCCCGCAGGTATGGTGGATAGTGTACAAGGGGTGGTGCAACTGGGGCTGAACCCAGCTCAAACGTTGGATGCGCTAAAGAGCCTAATAAACAATGGCGATCTGCTTGGTAACGTGACCGATGCGGTAAAA
>NZ_NEVB01000128.1:0-4938 GCF_002259925.1 Aeromonas sp. A35_P
GGTATGTAAAAAGAGAGGGGAGCCACTGGCTCCCCTCTCTGTTTGGGTTTGATTCCTTAAGCCGGATCAGGGCTGGCGGCCGGCGAACACCACCACCACCTTGTCATCTCCCTTCTCCCGCACGAAGGCATAGGGGCTGTCGGCCAGTTTCTTGTGACTGCCCGCCGCGACGGCCGGGTGGGCGGCGCGGAACTGGCCGAGCTGCCGCCAGTGCTTGACCAGCTCGGCCTTCTCGCCGCTGGCCAGCTCCTGCCAGTTCATGTCCGAGCGCAAGCCTTGATCGAACACGCCACCATCCTTGGCGAGCCCGCGGCCGGACTCATCGCCGTAGTAGATCTGGATGCCGCCCGGCAGCAGCATGAAGCTGCTGGCGACCCGGCGCTGCAGTGGCACGTCCTGATAGTCGCCGAAGAACAGCTTGGTGTCGTGGGAGCTGATGTAGCTCAGCACGTTGAACTCGGGATCCTGATTGATGCGGCTGGCATAACTGGCATAGGTGGGCTCGGCGCTGGCCAGGCACTGGGCCTGGGGCAGGGCGAACTCGCGCTGATAGTCGAAGTTGATCAGCGAATCGAAGCCGTTTTGATACCAGAAATCCTTGGCTACCCCGTGATCCCACACCTCACCCACCATGTAGAAGGGCAGATCGTCGAGCTTTTTGGTCGGGTTGGCGGCTTTCCACTCCTTGAGGGCGGCGGTGCCAGCCTGCTTGAGGCGGGCCCAGACGGCGGGCTCCAGGTGTTTGACGGTATCGGCCCGAAAACCGTCGATGCCAAAGCGGCGCACCCAGTCGGTGTGCCAGGCAATGAGATAGTCGCTCACGGTGGCGTTGGGCAGCGGCTTGGCCTTGGTATCTTTTTTCGCCGCCAGCAGCGGCGGCAGCCCCACCGGCTTGGTGGATTCGGTCAGGAAGTCCGGCAGCCCCGCCACCGAGCCGGTAACGTCGTCTGTGCCGGGCTGCGGGTAGCCGGGCAGGCCGGCCCGCACCCAGTCGGGGCCCCACCACTTGTTCCAGGCGGGTGATTGATAGTCGATAAACTGGTTGTAGCCATGCCAGTTGAGGCCGCCGCTCGGGCGCCACTGGTTCCAGCTGGCCGGCAGTTTGCCGGTGTTCTGGGTGAGGTCGGTAAGCCCCAGATCTTGCAGGTCGGCGAGGGTGGCGTAGCCGGCGTGGTTCATCACCACGTCGAGGATGATGCGCATGCCGCGCTTGTGGGCCTCGTCCACCAGGGTCTTCAGGCTCTCCTCGTCGCCGTAGTTGGGGTCGATCTTGGTGAAGTCGAGCGCCCAGTAGCCGTGGTAGGCGTAGAAGGGGAAGTTGCCCTGCTCGCCACCGCCGATGAAGCCGTGCACCTGCTCCACCATGGGGGTGATCCAGATGGCGTTGATGCCGAGCTGCTTGATGTAGTCGAGCTTGGCGGTCAGCCCCTTGAAGTCGCCGCCGTGCCAGGTGGCCACCTCATCCTGACCGTCCTTTTGGCGACCGAAGCTGTGGTCGTTGGCGGGATCGCCGTTGTTGAAGCGGTCGGTCAGCAGGAAATAGACGCTCGCCTGATCCCAGCTGAAGGGGGCCGCCGTGGTCGCCTTGACCGGCTCGAGCAGCAGCAGGCCGCCGCTCTCCTTGCTCGGCGTCAGGGTCAGCTTGCCGCCCTTGACCACCCCTTGCTGGCCGGAGTAAGCGTCCCGCAGCCGGGTGCCGTTGGGCCAGACTCCTTTCAGGGATACGGTCACCGGGCCGCCATCCCAGCTGATGCAGGGCTCCGCTGGCGGCTGGCGCTTGAACTCGCTCTTCTTGGTGGCTCGCAGTACCTTGAGGCTGGGGGTATCCGGGTTGAAGGTGAACTGATAATCCCCCGCCAGCATCACCCGCAGGTTGAAGTGCTGCCCCTTGCTGCACTTGTCCATGGGCTGGGCGGTGCCGAAGGGGAGCGGTTTGGCCTCGCTCGGGCCGAAGCTGGTGCCGCAGCTGTTGCCCGCGTCGCTGATGCGGATCTGGTGGCTTCCCTTGGTGAGCGGATGGGTCAGCTGCAGCGCCCCCTTGTCCAGCGCCAGCGGCGCGCCGACCGGCTGGTCATCCACGTAGAGGCGTACCTCGGCGGCCATGGCCTGATGGAGGAAGAGGGGGCTGGCCAGCAGGGCGAGCCAGAGGGAAGAAACCGAGGGAGTGCGACGCATAAGCCATTCCTTGCTGGGGTTAAGCGAACCGGATTGCCGTCAATGGGGCTCATTCTAGGAGGCATGAGGGCGGGCTTGGACAGGCAAACCGTCGATTTGTGACGTCAGTTCAAATGGTTACGTTTTCAAGAATGGAAAAGTGTGAGCGGGGTGTCGCGCCCATAAAAAAAGCCGGTCGATAGACCGGCTTGTTGCATAGCCACCTTCGTCACACGGTGAAGAACTTGAAGTTGACGAAGGCCACCGCGATGAAGGAGGCCACCATGCCACTCAGGCAGAGTACGGCCGGGCGGATGGCTGGCCAGCGATGGGTCAGCAGCACAATCGCCAGCATGGTCGGATAGAGGCCGAACATGTAGCGCGGCATGGCGTTGAGACCTGTCATCAGCGGAATGGTGCAGCAGATGAACATCAGGGTCGCCTCGGCCCAGCGCTTCTGGCTGAACAGATAGAGGTTCAGCGCCCAGCCGAACATCACCATGATGGAGAGGTAGGATTTGCGTCCACCTAGCTCGAAGCCGCTCAGCCACCAGTCCAGCGGGCTGTCCATGTAACGGCCCCAGGCCACCTGGATGTGCTTGAAGGCCAGCGCGTCACCGGTGAGGTGATAGAGATAGAACATGTAGGCGAACAGGCCGAGCGGGATCATCCAGAGGGTGAACACCACCTTGAAGGCGCGCTCGGTGAAGCGGAAGAACTCGCGCCAGCCGTAGGCCTGCAGCGCCAGGATCAGCACCGGGAACACCATCATCACCCCCAGGTTGCGGGTGGCGGAGATGAAGACGCCGAGCAGGGCCACCATCAGCCACTGCTGGCGATAGGCGAACAGGAACATCCCCAGCATCAGCGCCATGAACATCGACTCGGTATAGCCGGAGACGAAGTAGGCGGAGAAGGGGGAGAAGGCGAGCAGCCAGACGCCGAAGCGGGCGGTGTCGTCACCCAGCTTGAGCTGGCGCAGCACCAGCAGCATCAGCGGCAGGCTGGCGAAGAAGGCCAGGTTGGCCACCAGCATCAGGCCGATCAGGCTCTCGACGTTGAGCAGACTGGAGAGGGTGCCGGAGATCATCGGGTAGAGCGGCATGAAGGCCCAGTTGGCCGCATAGCCCTTGCTCAGCCAGCGCGGGTAGAGGTCGTAGCCGTTCTCGATGATGCGCTGGAACCAGACGCAGTCAAACTGGCAATAGGCCTGCAGCGGGCCTATGTCGGTGGCGCCGTAGAGCTGGACGCCGAAGTAACCCATGCCGTAGAGGGCGACCCGGCTCAGCACGAAGGCGGCGATGATCATCAGCCAGTCGCGGCCGCTGATACGAAGTGACGGGCGATAGGGAGCCGCCTGGTCGGGGGCTGTGGTGGTAGTCATGTCATTCATCAGGCAAATACCCAGATCCTGGAGAGGAGGTAGGTGAGCACGGTGACCGTCAGGGTGGCGATCACCACCGGCAACAGACCGGAAAGACCCGCAAACAGCAGACCGCTCAATATCAGGTTACGCACCGCCAGCGAGAAGAGGGCGACCAGCAGAAACTTGCTGGCGGCACCTTGCTTCTGGAAGGTGATGTAACGGTGACCGAAGAAGGAGAACCAGAACGCGATGGCAAAGGCCAGCGTCGTCACCAGGTGCTCCGAGATGGTGGGCCAGGTGTGAAACAGGGCGATGGAGGTGCCCAGATCGACGAGGGTGGCCCCCCCGCCGACAAACCCGAAACGTACCAGCCGCCAGAATTCCTCGCGGGAGATCATTGAGAAGCCTGCTCCTGCTGGTCATCAGCGGCCTTCGCGGCGGCTACCTTCTTGCCGGCGCTCTTCTTGCTGCCGGTGGCGGCGCCCTGCTTGGGCTCTTCATCCTGCTTGGGCTCTTCATCCTGCTTGGCATACTGGCCGTAGACCCCTTCGATGAGGTAGACGGGGCGCTGCTTCACTTCCACGAACATGCGGCCTATGTACTCGCCGATGATGCCGAGCGACAGCAGCTGGATGCCGCCGAGGAACAGCACCACCGACATCAGGGAGGCGTAACCCGGTACGTCGATGCCGAAGAAGACCACCTGGGTGACGATCTTGAGGATGTAGAGGAAGGCGACGAAGGAGACGCCGACACCGACGTAGCTCCATACCCGCAGCGGCCAGCTGGAGAAGCTCATCAGGCCGTCGAGGGCGAAGTTCCACAGCTTCCAGTAGTTGAACTTGGTCTCGCCGGCGTGGCGGGCGGGGCGCTCGTAGGGCACGCCGACGGCGCGGAAACCGGCCCAGGCGAACAGCCCCTTCATGAAGCGGTTGCGCTCCGGCAGCTGCTTGATCGCCTCGACCACCTTGCGGTCGATCAGGCGGAAGTCGCCGGCGTTCTCCGGCAGCTTGGTGCTGGTGGAGAGGGCGTTGAAGAAGCGGTAGAAGCCGCCGGCGGTGAGGCGCTTCATCGGGGTGTCGGCGCTGCGATCCACCCGGATGCCGTAGACGGTGTCGTAGTCGCCGGTCTGCCACAGTTTGACGAATTCGAGAATGAGCGAGGGGGGATCCTGCAGATCCACGTCCATCGGCACCACGGCATCGCCCTTGGCGTGATGCAGGCCGGCGGTCATGGCCGCTTCCTTGCCGAAGTTACGGGCCAGGTTGACTAGGGTGACACGCGGGTCGCGGGTGATGGCCTGCTCGACCACTTCACGGGTGCGGTCGCGGCTGCCGTCGTTGACGAATACTATTTCCAGCTGATCCTTGAGCGGCGCCAGTTCGTTATCTATCGCGTTGATGAAGGCATCTATGCTC
>NZ_NEVB01000129.1:0-4688 GCF_002259925.1 Aeromonas sp. A35_P
GTATACACATACAGCATGGTTATTCATACAGGAAAACATATGAGCCAGCCCATGAGCCACACCCTTGTCTCCGTCGCCAGCATGAGCAGCCCCTGGCCCACCCGCCATCAGGGCAAGCAGGACGAATATAACCACTCTGCGAGCCTCACCCGGGAGCCGCCGCTGCTCGATGAGCTGGTGCGCTTGAGCCAGGGTGACACGGGCTGGATCCTGCTCATTGCGCCACCCGGTCTGCCCGTGGCCAAACAGTTGCAGGCACAGGGGATCAATCCGGCTCGGGTACTGGTGGTACACAGCCCCAAGATCAAGAACTGGCAATCCACGCTGGAGCAGAGTCTGGGCAACGGCCGCTGCGCCGCCGTGCTGACCTGGTTGCCGGAACAGGTCACGCTGGATCGGGCCAAGCTGAGCAAGCTGGGGCAACGCTGCGGCGTATTGACCCGTTTCTTCGAGCCAGTCGCCTCCTCTCCCGCTCATGGTGGCCCGCTGATCTATGGCGGACAGGATGTCTATCTCAATCACTGATCCCCCCAATCGAGTGAGAAGACATGCGATTAGGTTGGTTTGACCGCGGTTTTTGAGTTGGGTGATGAATCGCTTGGCCATCACCGAGTGATAAAAGCCCATGCCACCAGACAACAGTGGCACGGGCGAAGCAACGCCAGCCGACTGACAGTCGTGGGCTCCAGCGTTGACAGCCTTGTGCACCACACACAGAGCAGCAGTTGGCAGTTGGCAGTTGGCAGTTGGCAGTTGGCAGTTCAAATTCGCACGAATGACACGCAGACAAAAAGAAAAGGCGACCCTGGGGTCGCCTTCGTTTTGTTTGTTATGGCTGAGGCTGCATGACGGCCACATCCATGGCAGTCGCGCATCGCCCCCGTTCACTCAGGACTAAAGACCCGTCTCCATACCGCAGGTGAACAGCCCTCAGACACCTTCAACTCACGCCAGCTTGCCATCGAGCTCGGCAATCTTGGCAGACCAGTAGGCCGGCCCGGTCTCGTGGATATTGTTGCCCTGGGAGTCGACCGCCACGGTTACCGGCATGTCCTCGACTTCAAACTCATAGATGGCTTCCATACCCAGATCGGCGAAGGCCACCACCCGCGCCTTCTTGATGGCTTTGGCCACCAGATAGGCGGCGCCACCGACGGCCATCAGATAGACGGCCTGGTGCTGCTTGATGCTCTCGACCGTCTTGGGGCCTCGCTCGGACTTGCCGATCATGCCGATGAGGCCGGTTTCCCCCAGCATCATGTCGGTGAACTTGTCCATCCGGGTAGAGGTAGTCGGGCCGGCCGGGCCGACCACTTCGTCACGCACGGCATCGACCGGGCCTACGTAATAGATGAAGCGGTTGGTGAAATCGACCCCTTCCGGCAGCCCCTCACCTTTTTTCAGCATGTCGGCAATGCGCTTGTGAGCGGCATCGCGACCGGTGAGGATCTTGCCGGAGAGCAGCACGGTATCCCCGCTCTTCCAGCTGGCGAGCTCTGCCTTGGTGATGCCGTCGACATTGACCCGGCGCACGTTGCCGCCAGCCGAGCGGGTGATCTCCGGCCAATCTTCCAGTTTCGGCGGGGTCAGTTCGGCCGGGCCGGAACCATCCAGCTCGAAGTGGACATGGCGGGTGGCCGCGCAGTTGGGGATCATCACCACCGGCTTGGAGGCGGCATGGGTCGGGGCGGACTTCACCTTCACGTCCAGCACGGTCGTGAGGCCGCCGAGGCCCTGGGCACCGATGCCGAGCTTGTTGACCTTGTCGTAGAGCTCGACCCGCAGCTTCTCTTCGGTGGTCTCGGGACCACGAGCGATCAGTTCCTGAATGTCGATGTGCTCCATCAGGGCCTCTTTGGCTAGCACCGCCGCTTTTTCGGCAGTACCGCCGATGCCGATGCCCAGCATGCCGGGCGGACACCAGCCGGCCCCCATGGTCGGCACGGTTTTCAGCACCCACTCGACGACGTCGTCGGAGGGGTTGAGCATCACCATCTTGGATTTGTTCTCGGAGCCGCCGCCCTTGGCCGCGATGCTCACTTCCACCTTGTTGCCCGGGATCATGTCGATGTGCACCACGGCCGGGGCGTTGTCTTTGGTGTTCTTGCGGCTGCCGGCGGGGTCGGCCAGCACGGAGGCGCGCAGCGGGTTGTCCGGATTGGTGTAGGCGCGGCGCGTCCCTTCATCCACCATCTCCTGCACCGTCATGTCGCTGTCCCACTGCACCTGCATGCCAATCTTGACGAAGCAGGTGACGATGCCGGTATCCTGGCAGAGCGGACGATGACCTTCGGCGGACATGCGGGAGTTGATCAGGATCTGGGCCAGGGCATCCTTGGCGGCCGGGTTGATCTCCCGGTCATAGGCAGCCTTGGCGGCATGCACGAAATCGAGGGGGTGGTAGTAGGAGATGTACTGCAGGGCGTCGGCGATGGAATCGATAAAATCCTGTTTTTTAATGATGCTCATATCATCCTCACTGGTCCTTGTCTCCCGTGTTGGTTGGAGCAAGGGCTTCCATATGAGCCGTGCTTCGATGGGGTGGTGCCAGGCGGTCTGCCTGTCTGCCCGATAAGACAACGGCGCGTTTTTTCTAAAAATTCCGGCGCCTATGATACGCTTGCCACCCCCGTACCGGCTAGGGAGCAGGCTGCAAACTGTTGCCTGTGTAACAAAAAATGAAACCAACGCTGCATATCCACCATTTTGAACACCAGATGGCGCTCCATGCGCTGTTCGCCCGCCTTCACCACCTGCCCTGGGCCATGTTGCTGGGATCCGCCGGCCCGCTGGGTGCGGACAACCGCTTTGACATCATCACCGCCGATCCGCTGGCCACCCTGCAGACGGACGGGGCGCTGACCCGCATCGAGCAGGGAGAGCAACACGAGTCCAGTGAAGATGATCCGCTGACCTTGCTGGCCCGGTGCCAGCGCGACCTGCTGGGAGAGATCACCACTCAAGCGACCCCCCTGCCCTTCATCGGCGGGGCACTCGGCCTGTTTGGCTATGATCTGGGCCGCCGCTTCGAGCGTCTGCCGAACCTGGCCGCCCGCGACGTCACCATCCCTGACATGGCGGTCGGCATCTATGACTGGGCCCTGCTGCGGGAGGTGGCAACAGGCAAATGGCAGCTGGTGCACTGGGGCGACGAGGCCGGCCTTGCCCGCCGGCTGCAGTGGCTGGAGGCGCAGCACGAGCTTGCCGCAGACCCCTTCGCCCTTGCAGGCCCCTGGCGCAGCAACATGAGCCGCGCCGAATATGGCGACAAATTTGCTAGGGTGCAGGCCTATCTGGCGGCAGGGGATTGCTATCAAATCAACCTGACCCAGCGTTTCAGCGCCCCCTATCGGGGTGACGAGTGGCAGGCCTACCAGGCGTTGTCACGGGCCAACCGCGCCCCCTTCTCGGCCTTCCTGCGCTTGCCGCAAGGGGCCATCCTGAGCCTCTCGCCCGAGCGTTTCCTGCTGCTCGACCAGCGCCACATCGAGACCAAACCCATCAAGGGCACTCGTCCGCGGCTGGCCGACCCAGCGCTGGATCAGGCCAGTGCCCACGAGTTGGCGGAGGCCGACAAGGACAGATCGGAAAATCTGATGATCGTGGATCTGCTGCGCAACGACATCGGCCGGGTGAGCCGGCCCGGTTCGGTCAGCGTGCCCAGCCTGTTTGCGGTGGAATCCTTCCCGGCGGTGCACCACCTTGTCTCCACCATTCACGGTGAGCTGGATGACCGCTGGCAAGGCGTGGATCTGCTGCGCGCCTGCTTCCCCGGTGGCTCCATCACTGGCGCCCCCAAGATCCGGGCCATGGAGATCATCGAGGAGCTGGAGCCCCAGCGGCGCAACGCCTACTGCGGCAGCATCGGCTACCTCAGCCAGCACGGCCGGATGGACACCAGCATCTGCATCCGCACCCTGCTCGCCGCACAGGGCCAGCTCCACTGCTGGGCCGGTGGCGGCGTCATCGCCGACTCCGACGTGAACGACGAATATCAGGAGACCTATGACAAGGTGGCCCGCATCCTGCCGCTGCTGGACGCACTGCGTTGAAAACCTGACAAAATGATCTCAGCGAATTGAAGGAGTGAAGAAGAATCGAGATGGAACGAGCCGAACTGCTGACCCGTTTTTTGTTGCAACGCCCCGCCCCCGCTCACCGGCTGACGGTGGCCGGGCTCAAGCCCGCCGCCGTGCTGCTACCGCTGGTTGAACGGGCCGACGGCCTGCAATTGCTGCTGACCCGGCGCAGCCCGCACCTGCGCCACCATGCGGGACAGATAAGTTTCCCCGGTGGCAGGCAGGATCCGGATGACCGGGATCTGATCCACACGGCGCTGCGGGAAACCCAGGAGGAGCTCGGCATAGTCCCGGCCCAGATAGAGGTGCTTGGCACCCTCGCTCCCCTCAACACCGTCTCGCAATATGACGTGCTGCCGGTGCTGGGACTGGTAGCGGCCGACTATCAGCTCACCCTGAGCCGGGACGAGGTCGACCAGGCCTTCGAAGTGCCGCTCAACCACCTGCTGGATCCGCGCCACCATATCGCCCTGACCATTCCCAGAGCCGATCACCTGCACACCATCTATTGGATCCCTTGGCAGGACCACTTTATCTGGGGTGCAACCGCCAGCATGATCCGCCAGCTGTCACGGCAACTCTCCAGATAACATATTGCCAACAAATGCC
>NZ_NEVB01000130.1:0-4676 GCF_002259925.1 Aeromonas sp. A35_P
GGTATGGTTTTAAGTTAAACCTTTGAATGACAAGTGTTTATTTTCTACTGGCTCGATAGAGATGTAATGAGGTCAGCCCATTTTTTAAGGGCTGCTTTACGCTCGTCAAAGAAGTCGTGATGGTTGTAGACCGCCACGATGCCCTGTGACTTGAGGGTGTGGTTCAGGATCAGTTCCGCTACCTCCTGCTGTACCCCGAGTGCGGCCAGGTGCGTTCTGGCGGTATGGCGCAGAGCATGCACGTTCAGTTGTTCGATCCCCTCAACCTTGGCCCGTAGCTTCTGGATGGCGGCATTCAGGGTGGTTTGCCCCATATGTGGTTTGGTCTGCCTGGAGATGGCGGGAAAAACGTAGTTACTGCCACACCCAAGATACTTGGCCTCTTTAAGCCAGGTGATGGCTTGCTCTGGCAAAGGGATTACGATGCCACGGCCGGTCTTCGTCCGTTCTGGCGGCAGTGTCCAGGTCTGTTGCTGCAAGTCGAACTCATCCCAGGTGGCAGAAAGCAGTTCCATCTTTCGACCACCCAGCAACAGCAGCAGGCGAAAGGCCAGATCGCAGCTACGGCTAAACCCCCGGCAGGTCGGGATCGCACCCAGCACCTCCGTCAGCTTCTCTTTGGTCAGATAAAAGTCCCTGCTTTTCAGCTGGCCACCGGCATCAGCCAGGGTAAAGGCGGAGGCTGGGTTGCTTTCTACGATGTGCCGTTTGATGGCGTAGTCGAACAGCCGCTTGATCCAGCCAAGGATGTTATTGGCCATGGTCGGGCTTCCACGGTCGAGAATGGATTGCAGGAGCGCATCAATATGCCTTGGTTTGACATCCTCTGGTCCCAGTTTGCCTAGGCTGGCAATAATGTCCTTCTCGAATCGCTGCCTGATCACGTGAGCATCTTTGCGGCGTCCTTCTACCTGTCTGGAAAGGAACTCATCAGCCAGGGAAGCCACAGTGAGACGGTTCGCGATGGCTGCATGCCGAGCGATGGATTCGCGCTTGCGCTCCTGCTTCTCGCCGGCTACATCAGTGCCAAGGGTGACCATGGCCATCAACCGCTTCGCTTCGTCCATTGCTTGTTTGAGCACCATGTTATCGACATGACCGATCAGCATCTTGCGTTGCTTACCGCCGAAGCGATACCGCAACCGCCAGAACGGGCGCTTATAGTTGGCTGGCCAGCAGAGTGCGAGGTTGTCACACACTGACCGGTTATCAAAACGCGCCCCCTGTTCACCTTCCCGCATGAGTGCCTTAAAGGTGATTTCAGCCTGCTTTCTTGGCGCCATAACGCTCCCCTGTGTGACCCTAAAGTTTTTCATAAGCAAAAAAAAGTGCGACCCCATTCTAATTAGGGTCACACCTGGGGTCACACAATTTTTAGTATCTGATGGTATCGCTTAGTTAAGGATGACTCTAAGTGTCAGATTTTTCTGGCTTTGATACTTCTATAGCCTGCTCTGAACCATTAGACAAGTTTTTGATGTAGACATCCATCTGGTTGAACGCGATCTCGATGCCGTTTTCGCGGAACAGCTGGTCTATCTTGCGGTTCAGCTCGTCCACCGCCGGGTTGCGATCGCCGAGCTCGCTCACGAAGAAGCGCAACTCGTGATCCAGGGTGCTGGCACCGAAGGTGAGGAAGTAGACGATGGGCGCAGGATCCTTGAGCACGCGGCTGTTCTCGTCCGCCGCCTGCTTGAGCAGGGTGCGGGTCAGCTCCAGATCCGAACCGTAGGCCACGCCCACCCGTACGATGACCCGGGTGACCGTATCGCTCAACGACCAGTTGATGAGCCGCTCGGTCATCAGCTGCTGGTTGGGGATGATCACCTCCTTGCGGTCGAAGTCGGTCAGGGTGGTGGCGCGAATGCGGATCCGCGAGACGGTGCCGGAGAAGGAGCCGATGGTGACGGTGTCACCGATCCGCACCGGACGCTCGAACAGTATGATGATGCCGGAGACGAAGTTGGAGAGGATCTCCTTCATGCCAAAACCGATACCGACCGACAGACCACCGGCGACCCACTGCAGCTTGTCCCACTGTACCCCCATCATGGAGAGGGCGGTCAGCGAGCCGACCCCGATCAGCACGTAGTTGAGCATGGTGGTGATGGCGTAGGCCGTGCCCTGGGCCAGGTTCAGCTTGGAGAGCACCAGCACCTCCAGCAGACCCGGCAGGTTGCGGGCCAGCGACCAGGCGCCGCCCAGCAGCAGGAAGCCTATCAGCACGTCGCTCAGGCTGATCGGGAACATCACGGCATTGGCCCCTGTCCCTTCAGTGCGGTGCCACAGCACCATGCTGTCGAGGTAGGAGAAGACCGCCACCAGATCGGACCAGAGCCAGTAGAAGGCGACGCCGAAGATCAGCAACAACACGGTACGGGTCAGACGCAGCGACTGCTGGCTGACATCCTCCAGATCCATGGGCTGCTCTTCGATGGTGTCTCCCCCTTCCGCATCCTCCTGGGCCTTGTGTTCTCGTTTGGCCACCGCACGGCGATAGGCCAGGCGACGGGCCGCCAGCTCAAGGCCGCGCAGGGCGGTACGGTAGACCAGGCTCCAGAGGATGAGCAGGTAGAAGGACTCGATCAGCCGGCCGGTCAGCTTGAGGGCGGTGTAGTAGTAGCCCAGTCCGACCAGCACTATCAGCGCCACCGGTGCCAGCGCCAGGGCGATGGCGGTGATGGACTGCTGCATGCTCGCCTCGCCCTTGATGCGGGCGCGGGAGATGGGGAACACCAGGTAGGCGGCCAGCCCCAGCAGGGCCAGGGTCAGCGCCTGACCCACCACGTCGTTGCCAAGTGAGGAGGGTTCCACCACCGCCTTGGTCGACAGCATGATGAGCGGCAGCAAGGGCACCCAGAGATAGCGCATGCTGGTGCGCTTGGCCTGCAGGTCGGCTTTCGGGATGCGGAAGTGGCTCTCGGCGATACCGCCCGGTCGCATCACCGCCAGATAGACGCTGAACACCAGATAACCGAGCGCCAGGTTGAGGGTGATCTGGAAAATCAGCTTGGAGCTGAGCAGACCGCAGTCAGTCAGCAACAGACCGGCAGCCAGGATGAACAGGCTGCCCGGCAGGCGTTGCAGCACGGTATAGCAGAGGGCTGCCGGGGTGTGCCACTGGCTGTCCTGGCGAAAGCGCCCCAGATCCTTGGTGATCTTCTTCTGTCGCTCGATCAGCGTCGGGCGTTTCCAGATCAGCAGGCCACCTATCAGCAGTAGCGGCAGGGCCAGCAAGGTGATGGGCAGCAAGGTTTCACCCCAGCCGCTCCAGTCCGGTTTCAGCACCCAGTCGGAGGCCTGCTTGTAGGCCTGGGCCGGCCAGCTGATGAACCACTTGCCGTCGATGGGCTTGTTGCTGCTCACCCAGAAGATGTGCTGCTGCAGGGTGAACTCGATGGAGGAGTAGATCCGCGCCAGCTGCTGCTGGGTCAGCTGCAGGCTGATGGCGTTGGTCAGCTGGGCATCCAGCTGGCGGTTGAGCTGGTCGAGCAGGCTGATGCGGGTGTCGAGCAGCTTGGAGAGGCTGGCTCTGTCCTCCTCGCTCACCGGCTCGTTGCTATTGGCGATCAGGTTGTCCAGATACTGGGTCTTCTGGAACAGCTGGTCGCGCTGCTGGCTCAGTTCAAACTGGGCCAGGTGCAGGTCGGCGATCTGCTCCTCCAGGTTTTTCACCAGGGTGGAGGGGGAGGACTCCAGCTGCTGGTAGAGCTGATAGAGGATGCGCGACAGCAGCAGGTTGCCCTTGAGCATCTGCACCTGTTCGTTGAGGTTGCGCTCGGTCTGGGTGCCGCGCTCCAGCCAGCTCTTGGCCTGCAGGTTCTTCTGCACCAGCGAGTTGAGGCTGGCGGTGGCGCTGACCAGCTGCTGGCTGAGCTGGTGGTTGAGCTCCTGCTCCTTTTGCACCAGCGGGCTGTCGGCGGCGGCCACCAGCTCACCGGTCTGCTCTGCAGTTTTTTCGGTGTCGCCCAGGCGCTTGGCACTGCTCTGCTCCTGCAGCAGTTGCAGCTTCTGCTCTTCGCTCGCGAGGCGGGCGGTCTGGTAGTCGCGCTGTTTGACCGCCAGATCCTGCATGCTGGTGCGGTTGTCCAGCTCCTTCTGCAGGTTGGCCAGCTGCAGATCCAGCAGGGCCAGCTCGGCATTGAGCTTCATTTTCTCGGCGCTGCTCACCCCGTCACCGGCGTTGAGACGGGTACGGATCTCCTGACTGCGCTGATAGGCGCGGCTCATGCTGGCCTGGGCCCGCTCCGGCAGGGTCTGCAGGTTGGTGAGCTGGCTGCCGATGGTGCCGAGGGCCTCCTGGGCATCCTGCATGTTGGCCATGACGTCGGGCTGGCGACTCTCCAGCTCGCTCAGGCTCATGCTGGCGTATTCGCTCTTGATCTGCTCGGCGCTCTTGCCCTAGGGAAAGTGCGAACAAGTCCTTGATGTGAGATCATGAACCCCACTTGGCATCAGGGATGAGGTTCAGCATGAGTCACCAGCTCACCTTCGCGGACTGCGAGTTCAATGGCAAACGCCGTAAAACCCGTAAAGAGATATTCTTGGCTCGCATGGAGGCTGTGCTCCCATGGCCAAGGATGCTGGGGGTCATCGAACCCGTCTATCCCAAAGCTGGTAACGGGCGTCGTCCCTACCCACTCGATACCATGCTCCGCATTCACTGTATGCAGCAG
>NZ_NEVB01000131.1:0-4667 GCF_002259925.1 Aeromonas sp. A35_P
ACTATATACTTAATCGCTGGCACATCCCAATGCTCCGGTACTTGTCCAAGCCACTCGACGCCGGAGTCTTTCATGGGCGCGTTGGGGTTGAGGCCCTTGGTGACAGCGAGGGAGATCACCGCCTGCCGCTTCTCTTTCAGCAGTTCGATCAGCCGCTGCTGCTGGGCAATCAGCCGATCGATACGAGCGGTTTCGTAGTCGAGAAAGGCGGCTATGGTGCGTTGTTCTTCGAACGAAGGAAGCAATATCGGATTGCTACCTATTTCCTCAACTGTGATCTGAGGTATCGCAGTTTGGGTGAACCAGAACAAATTTTTCTTTTGGCCAACCGTAAAATAGTAAGCGTACTCTGGATATATTTTTTGTGTTAGATGCTTACAATATATCGTTGTCTGAGTTGTTGTAACCTGTTCTTTGACTAACTTCACAAAGCCAATTGAATTACCGCGAGCTGGTATGACTAAATCACCACAACCAAGCCTCACCTGAGGATTGTTTACTCTACCGAAATAGTGATCACCCTCAGTGGCCGAATACACTGGCCACTCCCCGTCATCCTCTAGCTGCTCCTTTAAAATCGTCTGCCCCATGGCAATTTTAAAATAACGTGCTGTTTTAGCTAAAACCCAAGTAGAAGGCATCTCGCCCAACCACACCACTCCTGAATCCTTATATTCCGGATAGGGGCGATACTGGCCTGCCAGTTCTTGCTGTCGGGTAGTCACTGCTTCGCTCATGAATGCACCTCTGCCAACAGTTGCATAATCTCCTTGGCGACCGCATCGAGATCGGCATCGATCGCTGCCAGCTCGCGGGGCGGCTGGTACTGGTAGAAGTGGCGGTTAAAGGGGATCTCATAACCGACGATGCCCACCTGACCATCAAGCGGATCGGTCTTGCTTAAGTCAATCCAGGCATCCGGCACATGGGGCAGCACCTCACGCTTCAGATATTCATGAATGTCTTCCCCCAGCGGCACATTTTCGTTATCCCGCAGATCGGAGTTGGCTTCCGGCTCGCCCTTGGTTTTACACACTTCAGCGGCATCGTCCTGCTCAGCCAGATGGCTCACCAGCAGCTTAAAGGCCGGGGCAGGCAGCTTGACTTCACCCAGCAGCTTGGTCAGCTGCTTTTTGAATTTGTCGCGAGAGAGCAACTTGGCCTCAGCGAACTGGCCCAAGGCAGTGAGAATGGCAGACTGCAGGGTGCCATCGAGCTTGGCCCAGCCCTTGTCGGCAGTGAGGCTGGCGAGACGCTCGGCATCCTGCGGGTAGAATGCAAGTTTCAGCGGCCGCTCCACCGTGATGCGTCGGTAACCGAAGGCGGTGGTGGGGAAGATCTTGGCGATGGGCCCTTCTTCATAACGGCTGGCGAGGCGGACGATTTGCTCAATGGCCTCGTCGCTTAATTGCTTACGCTTGGAGCCCAAGGATTTTCGCATTGGGTTGTGCATGTCGCTGGCGTTAATGAGCAGCACCTTGCCCCTACGCTCCGCCGGTTTGTGGTTTGACAGCACCCAGATATAGGTGGCGATGCCGGTGTTGTAGAACATGTCGGTGGGCAAGGCCACCAAGGTATCGAGCAGGTCGTGCTCGAGGATATAGCGGCGGATCTCGCTCTCGCCGCTACCTGCCCCACCGGTAAAGAGCGGGGAGCCGTTGAGGATGATGCCGATCCGGGAACCTTCCGGCTTCATCTTGGCGATCAGATGTTGCAGGAACAGCAGCGAACCGTCAGAGACACGGGGCAATCCAGCCCCAAAGCGGCCGCTGTGGCCCTTTAGCAGGTGTTCGTCCCGGACTTGCTTCTCGACCTTCTTCCAGTCCACCCCGAATGGCGGGTTGGAGAGGCAGTAATCGAACTTATCCAGCGGCAACTGGTCGTCAGAGAGAGTGTTGCCGAGCTTGATGTTGCTGATGTCCTGCCCCTTGATCAGCATGTCGGCCTTACAGATGGCAAAGGACTCGGGGTTGAGCTCCTGCCCGAAGGTGGCCAGACGAGCGGCCGGGTTCAGCTCGTGCAGGTACTCCATGCCGCAGGAGAGGAAGCCGCCGGTGCCGGCGGTGGGATCATAGATGGTCCGCACCACCCCTGCCGTCGTCAGGGCCTCGTCATCGGCGGCAAATACCAGAGAGGTGGTGAGCCTCACGATGTCACGGGGGGTGAAGTGCTCACCGGCGGTCTCGTTAGAGCTTTCGGCAAATTTGCGGATCAGCTCCTCGAACACCAGACCCATGTGGTAGTTGTCGACAGTTTCGGGAGAGAGATCGACGTTGGCGAAGTTGCGAACCACCTTGTAGAGCAGGTCGGCATCTTCCAGCAGATCGATGCTGGCGGCGAAGTTGAAGTGCTCGAACACCTCGAACGCCTCACGTGAAAAGCCCCGCACATAGGCATCCAGGTTGTCACCGATCTGCTTCTCGCCGAGATTGTCGAGCGTGAGCTTGGCGGTGTTGTAGAAGCTCTGCCCGGCGGCATTGAGCAGCAGCTTATGGCGGGCCAGCTCGGGCAGCGCCTTGGTGCTCTCGGCGGTGGCCAGCACCTTGTCACGGGTCGGGGCCTGCACGCACTCAAGACGCCGTAACACGGTGAACGGCAGAATGATGCGGCCATACTGGGATTGCTTGAAATCACCTCGCAGGAGGTCAGCCACCGACCAGATAACGTTGGCAAGGGATGAGATATTGGTAGTCATGGAAACCCCGTGGGACCGCCTTGCGGTCTGAGACAGACGAAATGGCACGGATTCTACCACGGGAAGTCATCCATGGGGGTGATATAGGTTGCACTTAACTCCCTGAATGAACGTACATGTCGCATTTTCAAGCGGATCGATTTTGGCCTGCTGATGGGGGCGTCCCGTCCGTGGAGCCGACAAGGGAATCAACAATATTGTGAACTTGATCCCACTATCGAGATCACATGAAAAAATCTTTGATCGTGGATTTTGCGTTGTTCACAACGAAAACTCGAAATGAGACCTTGGGGAGGAAAAAAGAGGGGTTGTATTGCTTCTGCCGATCCGTATAGTCGGGGTTGTCGGCGGGCAGACGCCCCCGCACATCGCACCTTGGCTCACGCCATAAGCCCTCGGGGGGCGCCAATTACCCGACCTGATTACCGCCGCTTGGAACACACTCAACCTGATTTTAGTTCCACAGCAGCGGTCATCTAAGAGGAGAGACATCATGTCTCAATCCACTCAATTTGACCTTGAATATGCCCTGGCCGATGCAGGCCACTCCTTGACTATCGACTTTGCTGCCATCAAAGAGCAGTTCTCCATTGTGGATGTCGTCTCGGCCCTGACCGGGCAAGACGTCAAGAAAGTCGGCTCCAACGCCTATCGACTGGATGATGCCAGTTGCCCACTGTGTGGCCATAACGACTGCTTCACCCTCTATCCTGACCCTGACGACAATCACTTCCACTGCTTTAGCTGTGAGGAGAGAGGGGACGTGTTCGAGTTTATCGTCAAGACCGGTCTGGCTCGTAACGCCTACGATGCCGCCCGCTTGCTTCTGCTGGGCGAGCTGTCAGTCACCCCAACCGTTCGCAAAGTGGTGAAGCTGGAGCAGCCGATCTACACGGCCCCACCTGCTCGTCTGCAAGAACTCTTCAATCTCGCAGCTAGTCACTATCAGTCCCGTCTGGATGTAGACGAACTGATGGAGTTGCGTGGCCACTCAGAGGAGGTGCTGGTGGGGCTGGATATCGGCTTCTCCGGTGGCCTGAACAAGGCACTGAAGGATGCCGGGTTCAGCCAAGAGGAGCGACTGGCCTCCGGTCTGGTCAAGGCCAGCCAGGAGAGCCCAGACCTCCTGCGTGACTTCTTCCCGCATGGTGTCTATGTGTTCCCGCACTTCGACCGCAACGGACAAGTCAGTCGCTTCACCTTCAAAGACCCGAGCAAGCAGCACCAATACCAACTGCCGAGCGCCTGCTGGCTTAACGGGGTGCAGTTCTACGGGGAAGATAGCCTGAATTCCCCTGGCCCTGTCGCCTTGGTAGAGGGGGAGAATGACCGACTGTCACTGGTAGATGCCGGTTGGCCGGGCCCTGTGCTGGCTACCATTGGCACGCTGTCACAGACCCAGCTGGAGTGGCTGAAGCGTGAGCTGGCTGACCGTGATGTCGTGACCTTCTTCGACACCGACGAGGCGGGTGACAAGTACCGCTCCAAGGTGGCCCAACTCGGTCTCAAGCTGACCCAAGTCAAGCTGCCGGAAAGTGTGAAGGACATCGATGAATACCTGCATGGCGACAACCCGTTGCCCCTGGCCGAGCTGGTGGCAGCATTTACCCTGGTTGAGCCTGTGGCCGAAGCCGAAGCCGAAGCCGAAGCCGAAGCCGAAGCCGTCCAGGACGATGATCAGCTGCCGGAAGTCGTCAAGGTCATGCCACGTACTGCCATCTTTGAAAACGAGCTCAACGATTCGGCCAACGCCGAACGGTTTGTGCAGATGCACGGGCATAACCTGAAGTTCGTCCCTGAGTTAGGTGGCTTCATCCACTTTGATGGTACGCACTGGACCCAGAATGACTTGACGCCCATGACCCTTGCTCAAACAGTGGGCAAAGAGATCCAGGAAATGGGGCAGGTATTGATCAAGCAGGCATGCAAGAAAGAGGAGCTGTCTTGGGCCTATACAGTGCTCAGACACGGC
>NZ_NEVB01000132.1:0-4638 GCF_002259925.1 Aeromonas sp. A35_P
GGTTGGGGTGGATCACCAGCTCCAGGGTGGCGGTGCTGATGTCGCTGACCCAGCGCTGGGTACCGCTGCCCACCTTGTCGTTGTCAGGATCATCGCCGACCCGGACCAGATAGCGGTAGCGGGCCTGGATATCGACCCAGTCATGCAGCTTGGCGGTGAGGCCGAGGCCGGCCAGCGGGGCCAGGTTGTTGTCACCGCCGTTGACGGATTTGACGTGATAGAGATAACCGCCGCCCTCGGCGAACACCGAGAAGATATCCCCCAGCGGCAGCCGCCCAATCACCGACAGGGTGGCCCCCTGGCTGCTGAAGTCATTGCCCTGCACGTCCCAGTTGCCGGTCGACAGGTAACCCAGTTCACCCCCCAGGTTCTCGGTGAAGTTGTAGCCGCCGAACAGGGAAAGCGCGGTGGCGTCCTTGCTCGCATCCTTGCCAAAGTCACCCAGGTCGTGAGCGATGGCCCAGCCACCCCCCACCCCGGCGTACCAGTCGTTGTCCGGCGCAGCCTGGGCACCCGTGGCCGCCAATGCCAATGCAATCCAAACCGGTTTTACTTTTATGTTCATCGCGTATCCTCGTCGATGCTGGTGTAGTAGGGCGCAAGCCCTGTTGAGTACAACCACCACTATTTATAGGTGATGCAGAGCGTTTAACCAGCTGACGGGGCAGGTTGGCAGGAAATGTGCACAGAAATGCGCACAAAAACGGAGCAGCATGGCGGGCCTGACGAGGGGAATAAAAAAGGAGGCCTGATGGCCTCCTTCATGGTCAGCGGGCTGACGACTTACTGTTGAACTTGCTGTACACCGGTGACGCGCACTTCAACGCGACGGTCCGGCGCCAGGCAGGAGATCAGCTGAGCCTTGGCCTTGATGCCGTTGCACTGGGTACCGGTGACCGGGTTGGCCTTGCCTTGACCCTCGATGGAGACCTTGCCAGCCGGCAGACCCTTGCCGACTAGGAAGTCGGCCACGGTGCGGGCACGGGCTTCGGACAGCTTCAGGTTGTAGGCTTCGGAGCCGATACGGTCGGTGTAACCGACGACCACGGCGCTGCCATCTTTGGGCTGAACGTCAACGATCTGCTGATACAGGGTGTTCAGGGCGGCCACACCTTCCGGCTTCAGAGTGGATTTGCCGAAGGCAAACAGCACGTCCGAGCTCAGGGAGAAGTTCTTGTCGACCATCACCGGCTCAGGAACGGGCTCGGGTGCCGGGGCGGGCACGGGGGCCACATAGGTGGTGCGGTTCGGGTGCATCACCAGCTCCAGGGTCGCCACGCTCATGTCGGTTTCCCAGGTTTTCTGCTCGTCACCCAGGTTCCACATGTAGCGGTAGCGGGCTTGCAGATCGAGCAGGTCGGAGAGCTTGGCGGTCACGCCCAGACCGGCCAGCGGGGCTGTGCCGTTGTCGCTGCTGCCGTTGCCGTTGACGTGGTTGAAGTAGGCACCGCCTTCTGCAAACACGGAGAAGATGTCGCCGAGCGGCAGACGGGCCAGACCGGACAGGGTCGCGCCCTGGGTCTTGAAGTCAACGCCGTCAACGCCGCCTTTGCCGGCATAGAGGTAACCCAGCTCGGCGCCGAAGTTCTCGTTGAAGTTGTAGCCGCCAAACAGGGAGAGCGCGGTGGCGTCCTTGTCTGCGTCTTTGCCGAAGTCGTCCAGGTCGTGACCATAAGCCCAACCTGCACCCATACCTGTGTACCAGTCGTTGGAGGCTTGAGCGGTGGTGGTGCCCATGGCTGCGATGGCCAGAGCAATCAGGGTGGGTGCCATTTTCATTTTCATCGTTTTATCCTCGTTGAGTTTGCCGTGCTAGGGCGTACTGCGCACTCTTTCAGTTATACCGGCCGCAGATGACAGTCTCACTGCGACCTCCATGGTGAACCACGGTTGGTCTGAATGAAAAAAGAGATGGTTCCTGGATACTCACGAAGCCTTGGCTTCATGGACAACTAACCGGGCCGAATGCACTTTTAATAGTTCATCCAATACCTTACAAGCGGGTTTACTGTATTCTTTTGACTCGCACGGATCAAGTTTCTGTACAGATATCCAGCACTGGCGCGGTTCTGCCGTGATTGGGAAGCGGGAAGTCGGGGAAAACGATTTGACAGGAAGTGACGCTGGTTGCTGTGTTTTTGCTCAAAAACAGGCGGCGGGCAAACAAAAGGGGATGCCGTGGCATCCCCTTTTCGCATTATCTGAACTAAGTCAGATTACTTCTGAACTTCTTGTACGCCAGATACGCGAACTTCTACGCGACGGTCCGGAGCCAGGCAGGAGATCAGCTGAGCTTTGGCTTTCACGCCGTCACACTTGGTGCCGGTAACCGGGTTGGCTTCGCCACGACCTTCGATGGCAACCTTGCTGGCAGCCATACCCTTGCTGACCAGGAAGTTGGCAACGGTGCGGGCACGGGCTTCAGACAGCTTCTGGTTGTAGGCGTCGGAACCGATACGGTCGGTGTAACCAACGACAACAGCGTTGCCATCTTTCGGCTGGAACTCAACGATCTGCTGGTACAGAGCGTTCAGGGCAGCAACGCCTTCCGGCTTCAGGCTGTCTTTGCCAAAGGCGAACAGCACGTCGGAGTTCAGGGCGAAGTTCTTCTCAACTACCTGCGGAGCCGGGGCCGGGGCTTCTTCAACAACCGGAGCCGGAGCCGGAGCTACGTAGGAAGTACGGAACGGGTGGTATACGGCTTCCAGGGTCGCAACGCTCTGGTTGGACTTGTAGCGTACGTTGTCGGCGTGCAGGTCAGCCACGTCCCACATGTAGCGGTAGCGAGCTTGCAGATCCAGCGCGTCGTTGACCTTGTAGGTCACGCCCAGGCCGGCCAGCGGGGATACTTTGGTGTCGCTGGTGCCCAGACCGTCGGTATGAGCCCAGTAGGCGCCGCCTTCAGCGAAAGCGGAGAAGTCGCCGCCCAGCGGCAGACGAGCGATACCGGACAGGGTGGCACCCTGGTTCTCATAACGGTTGCCATCGGTGTTGCCGCGGCCAGCATACTGGTAGCCGAATTCGGTACCGAAGTTTTCGGTGAAGTTGTAGCCGACGAAAGCGTTGGCTGCAGCAGAGTTTTCTTCACCAGTGTTCACGCCTTCGATCTTCTTCAGACCGTTGAAGTGAGCAGCACCAACGCCGGCACCGAAGTAGATGTCGTCAGCGGCGTGAGCGGCAGTTGCACCCATGGCAGCCATGGCGATGGCGATCAGGGAAGGAGCCATTTTCATCATAAAAAAATCCTCGTTGAGATGGCACGTTGTTCACGTGCTTCGCACTTTTTAATTTATGTAAGCTGCAGGCTCTGCCGAACAACATCGTTGAGTCTGGCAGGGATCCCGGTTCCATCCGGGAGGCACGCATTCCTGGTGCACTAGCGAGCGGGGGACATTGCCAAAACAATGGTTCACCCCTTCACGAACAGCCGGTGTCATTCCGATGACGTGGCGCACTCTATGCCGAATTCAAAACATGATCAAGCTCACACATAATCCATATGGCAGATTGTGTCGTGTGGGTAACTGGCTGTTTATCCAGATTAATTAGTGATCCAAATAGGATCTGTGCAGCCTCTTTTCGAGTTTCATATAGGCCTGAACCCAGTCAGATTGCGCCATGGCGGGAGATTCCCTCGCCTGGAACACTGCCAGATAATCGGCCTCGGTTGCTTCGCACAGTAAGGGTGTAAAACTGACCAAAAAATGCCGGGCCAGGTAGGGATCCAGGGGCCAGATATTGAGGATGGCCCGGGCCACAGGCTGTACTGCAGCTGAACAGCAAAAGTGGCGGTGGCCCGCCTCGAGCCAGTCGGCCATCTCGGCGAGGCCGCTGACAGGGACCAGACCGCCATCCCCTTTTGTGCTGGCCAGTGTCAGCTGCTGGCCATTGCCAAGCAGCAGGGTTCCCGATTCCTGCATGACGCCATCGTGGCTGCGCAGGGAAAGTCCGGCAACGGGCTGGTCGAGAAACAGGCTGCTCTTGTCATCCAGCGCAGCCAAAACTGCTGCCGCCTGATCGTGCAGGGCGGCGGGCAACCAGAAGGCCTCGGCGCGTGTCTGCTGGCCCTGTTGCAATTGGCGACTGAGTTCTGCGGAGGAGGATACCGGGTGTAAACAGGAGATTATGCCGGGAAGTGCCATGGGTTCTTACTCTGAAGGGATAGCCCGCGGATTATACGAGTAATTCCTGTGGCAACAATAAAGGTTTCTTTTCGAGACTGTTTACCTGAGGCGGTTGAGCGATTACCATCCCCGATGTTTGCAAGGGTTGTCGTCGAAAGACGCTGATTAAAGATAGAGACTCGACCATAACGAGTCCGTTCAAAACTGATACACTTGACTACGAGTCGTCGCGAAAAATAAAGGTGGAGTCAATCCGCCGTACGGAGTATGGAACAATATGAATTCAAATATCGTAACTGTTGGTAAGAAGATCCGTCAGATCCGTGAAGCAGTCGGCCTGAGCCGTCCCGAGTTTGCTGATCTGCTGGGCGTTCCCCCGACCACCCTGAAGAACTATGAGCTGGGTTATCGTGAAGTTGGTGGCGCCTTCCTGGTGGCCCTGGCTCACCACCCGGAACTGCACAAGTTCACCCTCTGGCTGCTGGCTGACAAGAAAGTCGCCGAGATCGGCCAG
>NZ_NEVB01000133.1:0-40299 GCF_002259925.1 Aeromonas sp. A35_P
GTATTAATTTGATTGGCTAAAATACAATGCGAAACAGCACTTTTCATATTTATGGCTTAGCATGAAGATGCCGAAATATATCTGTAATTAGCTGAAAATTCCCGCCGAAATTATCTTGTGATCTCCCCTCCAAATTTTTTATTCGCTTACCCCTGATGGAAGATATTTGCGATCTGCTGGGTTATATTCAGCTGGTAAAAATAAACAAACCCGCGTCGAATTCATGCCGATGAGAGATGATGTTGATGATCGTCTATAAATTGGACTGAAGCGTCTACGGTAAGACATTCCATTCAGGAGCGCACACATGTTAAAAAATGCTTTCTCTAATCTGCAAAAGGTCGGTAAGGCGCTGATGCTGCCAGTATCGGTCTTGCCCGTTGCAGGTATTCTGCTGGGGGTGGGTGCTGCCCACTTCAGCTGGTTGCCGGAAATTGTCTCCCAATTGATGGAGCAGGCCGGTGGTTCCGTATTTGGTCAGATGGCCCTGCTGTTCGCCGTGGGCGTGGCACTCGGCTTTACCAATAACGACGGCGTATCCGGTCTGTCAGCCATCGTTGGCTACGGCATCATGGTCGCCACCCTGAAGGTCATGGCGCCCGTGATGGGCGTCGAGACCATCGAAACCGGCGTCCTGGGCGGTATCCTCGCCGGTGGCGTGGCCGCCTGGGCGTTCAACCGCTTCTACAAGATCCAGTTGCCCGAGTATCTGGGCTTCTTCGCCGGCAAACGCGCCGTGCCCATCATCACCGGTTTCGTCTCCATCGGCCTGGGCGTGATCCTGTCCGTCATTTGGCCGCCGGTGGGCGCTGCCATCGGTGCCTTCTCCGACTGGGCTGCCAACCAGAACCCGGTACTGGCTTTCGGTATCTACGGCGTGGTTGAGCGCTCCCTGATCCCGTTCGGTCTGCACCACATCTGGAACGTGCCGTTCTTCTATCAGGCTGGTACCTGTGTCAACGCTGCCGGCGAAACCGTACACGGCATCATGACCTGCTTCCTGACTGCTGACGACGCCTCCCGCGCTGCCGGCAACGGCTTCGGTCAGCTGGCCGGTGGCTACCTGTTCAAGATGTTCGGTCTGCCTGCCGCCGCGTTTGCCATCGCGCACTCCGCCAAGCCGGAAAACCGCGCCAAGATCGTAGGTATCATGGCCTCTGCCGCCCTGACCTCTTTCCTGACCGGTATCACCGAGCCTATCGAGTTCTCCTTCCTGTTCATCGCCCCGGTACTGTACGCCATCCACGCCGTGCTGGCCGGTCTGGCCTACGTGCTGACCAACTCCCTGGGCGTGGTACACGGCCACACCTTCTCCAACGGCTTCATCGACTTCGTGGTGCAATCCCCGCGTGCCGATCACATGCTGCTGCTGGTGGGTCTGGGTCTGGTTTATGCCGTCATCTACTACGTGGTCTTCACCGTGGTCATCCGTGCCATGAACCTGAAGACTCCGGGTCGTGAAGATGAAACCGCTGAAGAGAGCGTTGGTCAGAGCAAGGACGAGATGTCTGCCGCACTGGTCACTGCCTTCGGTGGCAAGGAGAACATCGCTTCGCTGGACGCCTGCATCACCCGTCTGCGTGTCGGTGTGAAGGATGTGGCCAAGGTTGACCAGGCCGGTCTGAAGAAACTGGGCGCCGCCGGTGTGGTGGTTGCAGGTTCTGGCGTACAAGCCATCTTCGGTACCAAGTCCGACAACCTGAAAACCGACATGGACATCTGGATGAAGAGCAACTAATCCCTGCTTTCATTCCGAGTTCCGAAAAGGGAGGCGCAAGCCTCCCTTTTTGCTGGGCCGCGTTTGGGCGGTGGGGCATGTGCGGGGCTGGCCTGATGGCGCCTGTATGGTGTGACCCAATGAAAAAGGCGCCCGTGGGCGCCTTTGCTGCATCAGACCGGTTTAGAGCTTTTCCAGATCCCGCTCGATTTCGCTGATCTTGTTCTGCACCACTTTTTCCAGGTGACGCAGGTCGCGCAAGATCTTCTGCTTGATGTCCGGGTCGGCCTGCACGTGCACGCCCTGGGTCAGGTTGTCGAGCTCGTCCACCACGTATTTCAGATTGGCGTTGATCTCGGTGACATCCTTGTACTCATGGGTGCCCGAATCGACCAGCATGGTCTTGCGCTGGCGCGGGTATTTGAACTTGACGCTCTTGGCGAAAAACTCGCCCTTCTGCTTCTTGAAGTAGATCTTGAGGATGTCGTGGTTGGCCTCCTGGCGCAGGGTATAGCTGTCGACGGAGGCGGGATCCTGGATCCCCAGGCTCTTCAGATTCTCGTACATCAGGCTTCCTCGGTTTGAAACGATCCTGTCACGTCTATCTTAACCGAGCCGGTGTGGCTTGCCTGTGACAGGGGCGCCAAAATCAAAAGGGCGCCATCAGGCGCCCTTTGAATCACAGCAAAACCGCTTACTCGTCGATGGAACGCAGCAGGGCGTTGATGCCGACCTTGGCGCGGGTCTTGGCATCCACCTTCTTGACGATGACGGCGGCGTAGAGGCTGTACTTGCCGCACTTGGAGGGCAGGGAGCCGGAGACGACCACGGAGCCAGCCGGCACGCGGCCGTAGTGGATCTCGCCGGTTTCACGGTCATAGATGCGAGTGGACTGGCCGATGAAGACGCCCATGGAGATGACGGAGCCTTCCTCGACGATCACCCCTTCCACCACTTCGGAACGGGCACCGATGAAGCAGTTGTCCTCGATGATGGTCGGGTTGGCCTGCAGCGGCTCCAGCACGCCGCCGATGCCGACGCCGCCGGAGAGGTGCACGTTCTTGCCGATCTGGGCGCAGGAGCCCACGGTGGCCCAGGTGTCGACCATGGTGCCTTCATCGACGAAGGCGCCGATGTTGACGTAGGAGGGCATCAGCACGGTATTGGGCGCGATGAAGGAGCCTTTGCGGGCGGTGGCAGGGGGCACCACGCGCACACCGGCGGCCTTGAACTGCTCGGCGCTGTAGTCGGAGAACTTGAGGGGAACCTTGTCGTAGTACTGGGCATCGTCGCCCTTGATGATGCCGTTGTCATTGATGCGGAAGTAGAGCAGCACCGCCTTCTTCAACCACTGGTGCACCACCCACTCGCCGGCAATCTTCTCGGCGACACGGGCCTTGCCGGAATCCAGCAGGTCGATGGCTTGCAGGATGGCGGCCTTGGTGGCGGCATCGACGGAGCCGGGAGTGATGGAATCACGGCGCTCGAAGGCCGCTTCGATGATCTGTTGCAACTCGGTCATGACAGGTTTCCTTTAAAAAATTCCGTTTGTTGTATCACACTTTTCCAACTGTTTTTAAGGGCCCGGGCCGATTTCTTCACAAGAACGGCGATTTATTGTACTCGAGTGGCCCAACCACTTGTTATGACTGAAAAATCAGGCTGATAAACGGGGTCTTGTGAGGCCACCCCCCGGCGCCATGTGCCTACCCTTCAGCGCTCTCCAGAGGGTTGAGCTGATTGACCAGCCGCTCCTCCAGCGCCTGCTGCTCGGCCTGGGTCAGGGGGTCGCCGGCCAGGGTGGTGAGGCTGAAAAAATCCTCCACCCGCTCGCCGATGGTGGTGATCTTGGCGGCGTGCAGCGACAGGCCGCACTGCTGAAATACGGCACCGATGCGGGCCAGCAGGCCCGGGGTGTCGAGCGCGGTCAGCTCCAGCAGGGTGTGGCGGTTTTCCCCCTTGTGGGGCAGAAACACCACCCGGGTCGGTACGCTGAACTGGCGGTGGCGGCGCGACAGCGGTTTGCTGCGCAGCACCAGCTTGCCCGGCTCCTGCAGCGCCTTCTCCAGCGCCTTCTTGATGGTGGCGGTGCGGTTGGGGCTGATGGGCTCACCGTTGGGTTCGAGTACCACGAAGGTGTCGAGCACGTAGTCGCTGCGCGAATTCATGATCTGGGCATCGTGTATGTTGAGGTTCTTCTGATCCAGCGCCGATGCCACGGTGGCGAACAGATTCGGGGTGTCGCGACAGTAGATGAACACCTCGCTGCCGCCGCGGGTCGGGTGCTTGCCGATGATCACCAGCGGCGCCGGATTGTCGCCGTGCTCGATGATCTTGCGGCAGTGCCAGGCGATCTGTTCCGGGGTGTGGCGTAGGAAATAGTCGGCCTTGAAATCGCTCCAGAGCTGGTTGATGGCCTCTTCCGGCACGTCGCGCTGGGCCAGGAACTGCTTGGCCTGGCGCTGGTTTTCACGGATCCGCAGGCGCATGTCAGGCGGGTTTTCCAGTCCCTGGCGCAGCGCCTTCTGGGTGGCGAAGTAGAGCTCGCGCAGCAGGGTGCCTTTCCAGTCGTTCCAGAGGGTGTCGTTGGTGGCGCAGATATCCGCCACGGTCAGGCAGTAGAGCAGGTCGAGGTGCTGCTCGTCGCGCACCTTCTGGGCAAAATCGGTGACCACGTCCGGGTCGTAGATGTCGCGGCGCTGGGCGGTGACCGACATCAGCAGGTGGTGGCGCACCAGCCAGGCGACCAGCCGGCTCTCGTAGCGATCCAGACCGTGCAACTGGCAGAACTCCAGCGCATCGACGGCGCCGAGCTCGGAGTGATCGCCGCGCCGCCCCTTGGCGATATCGTGAAAGAGGGCGGCGATGCTGAGCAGCTCCGGCTTGCGTAGCCGGGTGAAGACCTCGTGGCAGAGCGGGTGGGTCTGGCGGCTGGCCGGGTTGGGAAACTGGTGGATGTTCTTGAGCAGCCGGTGGGTGTGTTCGTCCACCGTGTAGGCGTGGAACATGTCGAACTGCATCTGGCCGACGATAAGGTTCCACTGCGGCAGGTAGGCCGCCAGGATGCCGTACTTGTGCATCAGGCTGAGCGGTTGGCCGATGCCGTTGGGGTGGCGCAGCAGCGCCATGAACAGGCGGCGGCACTCCGGCAGGTCCTGCAGCCAGCAGTTGAGCTTGCGGCGCGCCTCGCGCAGCTGGCGCAGGGTGGCGGAGTGGATGCCGGCAATCTCCGGGTGCTGGGCAATCTGGTAGAAGAGGCGCAGGATGGCGGCGGGATCGCGGCCGAACAGCTCGCTATCCACCGCATCGATGAGGCGCCCGCGCAGCTGGAACTCGTCGGAGAGGCGGCGCACGTCCATGGCGGTGTTGCCGAGGATCGCCTCGTCAAACAGCTGCAGCAGCATCTCGTTGAGCTCGGAGACCCGTCGCACCGTCTGATAGAAGCGCTTCATCATCTGCTCGACCGGGGCGTTGCCTTCCCCCTCGAAGCCCAGCATCTGGGCCACGGTGCGCTGGCGATCGAACAGCAGCCGGTTGTCGCCCTTGTTGATGGCCATGTGCAGGGCGAAGCGCACCTTCCAGAGGAAATTCTGGCAGTCGAGCAGTTCACGATACTCGGCCCGGTTGAGAAAACCGTGGCTGGTCATCTCGAACAGGGTGGTGGCGCCGAAGTGGCGGCGGGCCACCCAGGCCAGGGTCTGGATGTCGCGCAGCCCCCCCGGATTGCACTTGAGATCCGGTTCGAGCTTGTAGGCGGTGCCGAGAAACTGCTGATGGCGCTGGGCCTGCTCTTCGCGCTTGGCCTTGAAGAACTGCTCGCTCGGCCAGAAGTGCTGGGGGCCGGTGGCCTCCTTGAGCTGCTGGAAGCCCGCCTCGCGGCCGGTGATGTAGCGCGCCTCGATAAGGTTGGTGGCGACCGTGATGTCGCCGCGCCCCTGCTCGATGCACTCGCGCACGTTGCGCACCGCCTGGCCCACCTCGAGCTTGAGATCCCATAACAGGGTGATGAACTCGCCGATGCGCAGCCCCAGCACCTCGTCCAGCTCGTCCCCTTCATAGAGGATCAGCAGATCGATGTCGGAGTGGGGGTGCAGCTCGCCGCGGCCATAGCCTCCCACTGCGATCAGGGTGAGCTCCGTCTTGTCGAAGCCGAATTTCTGCCACAGCCGGGTCAGCAGCTGGTCCATGTATTCGGAGCGGGTGGCCACCAGTTCGATGATGTTGTCACCGGCGTCGAAGCGGGCGTGCAGCCAGCCGAGAAAACGGCTCAGGTACTCCTTGCAGTTCTCGCGGGTGAGCTGATCGTCGGGCAGCAGGTGGGGGGAAAGCAGGCTGGCATCCATGGCGTCTCACACTCTTGTCGCAGGCCGTCGTGCGGGGCCTGCGGCTGATAAAAACAAAACCCCGGCGAGGGGCCGGGGTTTGATGTTAACCGTGTTTGATGAGACGGTCGATAGTGTCGTCCGGGCGCAGGGTCAGCACCTCGCAGCCATCCTCGGTCACCAGCAGGGTGTGCTCCCACTGGGCGGAGTCGCCGCCATCCTTGGTAGTCACGGTCCAGCCATCCTTCGGGTTGACCTTGCAGTGATACTTCTTGCTGTTGACCATGGGCTCGATGGTGAAGCACATGCCCGGTTTGAGCTCCAGCTTGCCGCCGTTGCGGTAGTGCAGGATCTGCGGCTCTTCGTGGAACTCGGCCCCGATGCCGTGACCGCAGTAGTCACGTACCACGGAGAATCCGGCCTTCTCGACGATGGGCTGGATCACGGCGCCGATCTCGGTGATGCACATGCCCGGACGCACCTGCTTGATGGCGGCGTAGAGGCTCTCCTGAGCCACCTTGCAGAGCTGGCGGCGCAGCGGGGTGGTCTCGCCCACGATGAACATGGCGGAGGTATCACCGTGGTAGCCATCCTTGATGACGGTGATGTCGAGGTTGATGATGTCACCCTCGCGCAGCTTCTTGTGGTTCGGGATGCCGTGGCAGATCACATCGTTCACCGAGGTGCAGATGGACTTGGGGAATCCATGGTAGTTGAGCGGGGCAGGGATGGCCTGCTGCACGTCGACCATGTAGTTGTGGCAGATGGTGTTCAGTTCGTCGGTGGTGACGCCCGCCTTGACGTGGGGGGCGATCATGACCAGCACATCGGCGGCCAGCTGGCCGGCAACGCGCATCTTTTCAATCTCTTCCGGTGTCTTGATTTTAATGGACATGGGATCTCTCTTGGGACCTGACCGCGCACCCTGTGATGTCCGGCAATCAGGTAATGAAAAATAGATGCGTTTGCAATCAGGCCAAAATTTTATCCCCAACCCCCGTTTACTTCCAGTGTGATTGTCATCACAGCGTCAAATCGGTGCCGCAACCTGCTCGGCAGGGATCCATTTTTAGCGGTGCGGCTGGTGGTGTCCTGACCAAAGTTATGGTATAAAGCGCGCCGGAATGGGGAACTTGTCTCCCCGTACCATCACCCTTACTTAAACAACACACACACATCGACACATATGCCGGGGTGCCTTAACGGGTCGGTTATATGGGATGTGTGGAGGCCTAACCCCAATACAGAGGTATAAAATGGCTAAAGTTTCTATGCGCGACATGCTGCAAGCCGGCGTTCACTTCGGTCACCAGACTCGTTACTGGAACCCGAAAATGAAATCCTACATCTTCGGTGCCCGCAGCAAGGTTCACATCATCAACCTGGAAAAAACCGTTCCGATGTTTGACGATGCCATGAACTTCATCAGCTCCGTAGCTGCCAAGAAGGGCAAGGTACTGTTCGTAGGTACCAAGCGTGCCGCGTCTGAAGCCGTAAAAGAAGCCGCTGAGCGTTGCGACCAGTTCTATGTTAACCACCGCTGGCTGGGCGGCATGCTGACCAACTGGAAAACCGTTCGTCAGTCCATCAAGCGCCTGAAAGATCTGGAAACCCAGAGCCAAGACGGTACCTTCGACAAGCTGACCAAGAAAGAGGCGCTGATGCGTACTCGCGAAATGGAAAAGCTGGAGAAGAGCCTGGGTGGTATCAAGAACATGGGCGGCCTGCCTGACGTTCTGTTCGTTGTCGATGCCGACCACGAGCACATCGCTATCAAAGAAGCCAACAACCTGGGTATCCCGGTAGTTTCCATCGTTGATACCAACTCCAACCCGGACGGCGTTGACTATGTCATCCCGGGTAACGACGACGCTATCCGTGCCGTTCAGCTGTACCTGAATGCTGCTGCTGACACCGTACTGGAAGCTCGCGCTCAGGACATCGTTGTTCAAGCCGAACAAGATGGCTTCGTTGAAGCTGAGTAATTGATAAGGACTGCAAAGCCCTTATTAACCAAGCTGATGTAATTGGTTAGCAGGGGCCCTTGTGGCCCCTGTTTCTTGTCAATTCAAGACCGAGGATACTGGACATGGCAAACATTTCTGCCGCCCTGGTAAAAGAACTGCGCGAGCGCACCGCCGCTGGCATGATGGATTGCAAAAAAGCACTGGAAGAAGCCAACGGTGATATCGAACTGGCTATCGAAAACATGCGCAAATCCGGTCAGGCCAAAGCCGCCAAGAAAGCTGGCCGTATCGCCGCTGAAGGTGTGATCTTCGCCCGTACCGAAGGCAACGTTGCCGTCATGATCGAGCTGAACTGCGAGACTGACTTCGTTTCCAAGGATGCCGGCTTCCTGGCCATGGGTCAGAAAATCGTTGAGATCGCCGCTACCCAGAAGATTGCTGACGTTGACGCGCTGAAAGCCGCCGACTTCGGCAACGGCGAGTCCGTAGAGCTGACCATCACCAACCTGATCGCCAAGATCGGTGAGAACATGAACCTGCGTCGCGTGATGCTGGTTGAAGGTGACAACCTGGGCACCTACGTTCACGGTTCCCGTATCGGTGTTATCACCAAGCTGGTCGGCGGTACCGACGAGCTGGCCAAAGATCTGGCCATGCACGTTGCAGCCAACAGCCCGCAATTCGTCAAGCCGGAAGATGTGTCTGCCGACGTCGTTGCCAAAGAGCGCGAAATCCAGATCGACATCGCCATCAACTCCGGCAAGCCGAAAGAGATCGCCGAGAAGATGGTTGAAGGCCGCATGAAGAAGTTCACCGGTGAGGTTTCCCTGACTGGTCAGCCGTTCGTGAAGGATCCTTCCATGACTGTTGCCGAGCTGCTGAAGAAAGAAGGCGCTGACGTTGTTTCCTTCACCCGTTTCGAAGTGGGCGAAGGCATCGAGAAGCAAGAGACCGATTTCGCTGCAGAAGTAGCAGCTCAAATCGCGGCCGCTCAAAAGGCCTAATCGAACCGGTTTTTCCGTTTCCCCAGACCGCGACTTATGTCGCGGTCTTTATATGACCAGGAATCAGTGACATGAGTACCAATCCCAAGCCTGCATACAGACGTGTTCTTCTGAAGTTGAGTGGTGAAGCCCTGCAAGGATCCGAGGGTTTTGGCATTGATCCGGCGGTGCTGGATCGGATGGCCCAAGAGATCAAAGAACTGGTTGAGCTGGGTGTTCAGGTCGGTCTGGTCATCGGTGGCGGCAACCTGTTCCGTGGTGCCGGTCTTGCCAAGGCGGGCATGAACCGCGTGGTGGGCGACCACATGGGTATGCTGGCTACCGTGATGAACGGTCTGGCCATGCGTGATGCCCTGCATCGTGCTTATGTGAATGCCCGTCTGATGTCTGCCATCTCCCTGCAAGGCATCTGTGACTCCTATGTCTGGGCTGAAGCCATCAGCCAGCTGCGCGCCGGCAAGGTGGTGATCTTCTCCGCCGGTACCGGCAACCCCTTCTTTACTACCGATTCTGCGGCCTGTCTGCGCGGGATCGAGATCGAAGCTGACGTCGTGCTCAAGGCCACCAAGGTGGATGGCGTGTTCACGGATGATCCGGTCAAGAACCCGGATGCCGTGCTGTACCATGAGCTGAGTTATGATGAAGTTCTTGAAAAAGAACTCAAAGTGATGGATCTTGCTGCTTTTACTCTGGCCCGCGACCACGATCTGCCGATCCGGGTGTTCAACATGAACAAGCCGGGTGCGCTGCGTCGGGTGATCATGGGTGAGCCGGAAGGTACCCTGATCCACCATGTCAGCAAGTGAGACAAGCGTGAGCTCCGGCTCGTTTGTCCATGACGCCAGCAAATAAGATAGATACGGGCCGGTAGACGGCTCGTTCGCCAAAAGGAAAACCACTGTGATCAACGAGATTAAAAACGACGCCAAGGACCGTATGGGCAAGAGTGTCGAGTCGCTCAAGACCCAGATGTCCAAGATCCGCACCGGCCGCGCTCACCCGAGCCTGCTCGACGGCATCCAGGTGGAGTATTACGGTGCCGCCACTCCTCTGAAACAGTTGGCCAACGTGGTGGCAGAAGATGCCCGCACCCTCTCCATCTCCATCTTCGATCGCTCCATGATCCAGGCGGTGGAAAAGGCCATCCTGACCTCCGATCTGGGCCTGAACCCGTCCAGCAACGGCCAGACCCTGCGGGTGCCGCTGCCGCCGCTGACCGAAGAGCGCCGCCGCGACCTGACCAAGATCGTGCGTGCCGAAGCGGAAGGTGCCCGGGTTGCCATTCGCAACATCCGTCGCGATGCCAATGCCGATCTGAAAGCGCTGCTCAAAGACAAAGAGATCTCCGAAGACGACGACCGTCGTGCCCAGGAAGAGATCCAGAAGTTGACCGATTCCTTCATCAAGCTGGTAGACGATGCGCTGGCCGTGAAGGAAAAGGAGCTAATGGAAATCTAAGCCTCTGACAGGTATATTACGAGCGCCGTGTAGTGCCCCTGCACGGCGCTTTTGTCTTTGTGGGAGAAATGAATGTCGCTTTTGGCAGCCGTAGGTGATTGTGCCAATTCGTCCTTGCCTCGTCACGTCGCCATCATCATGGATGGCAACGGACGCTGGGCCCAGAACCGTGGCAAGATGCGGGTCTATGGCCACAAGGCCGGCGTGAAGTCCGTTCGCGAGGCGGTGACCTTTGCCGCGCGTGCCAAGCTGGATGCGCTCACCCTGTTTGCGTTTTCCAGCGAGAACTGGCGCCGTCCGGAAGGGGAGGTCAGCGCCCTGATGGAGCTGTTCATGACGGTGCTGGGTCGTGAGGTGCAGAAGCTGCACAGCAACGGCATTCGGCTCAAGGTGATCGGTGATACCGCCCGCTTCAGCGAACGGCTGCAGGCCAAAATCGCCAAAGCGGAGGCGCTGACCGCCAACAACAGGGGGCTGACCCTCAACATCGCCGCCAATTACGGTGGCCAGTGGGACATCAGCCAGGCGGCCCGCAAGCTGGCCACGGCAGTGGCGGCGGGTGAATTGTCGGCCGACCAGATTGATGAAACCCTGCTTGGCCGCGAAGTGTGCATGGCCGACCTGCCGCCGGTGGATCTGCTGATCCGTACCGGTGGCGATCATCGCATCAGCAACTTCGTGCTGTGGCAGCTCGCCTATGCCGAGCTCTATTTTACCCCGGTGCTGTGGCCCGACTTCGGCGAAGCCGAGTTCAGCGAGGCCGTGGCCTCCTTCGTCTCCCGTGAGCGCCGTTTTGGCTGCACCGGTGAACAGATCCGGGAATTGATCGCCGAGCAACAGACCGGCTAACCCCCCTCCCAAGAGAGAGGCTTCTTTTGCTAAAACAACGAATTATTACCGCATTGCTACTGGTTCCCCTGGTGTTGGGAGCCCTCTTTTTTCTGCCGTTGAAATTCTTTGCTCTGTTGGCATCCCTGGTATTTCTGTTGGCCAGCCGCGAGTGGAGTGGTTTTGTCTCCGCCAAGCCGCAGCAGTGGCTGCCGCTGGTCTATTGCCTGCTGCTCGGTGCCAGCCTGTTCTGGCTGCCGGTGGAGCAGCTGTGGACACCCCACCTGCATCCGCTGGTGATGGGCGTGCTCTGGACCGCCGTCAGCTGGTGGTTGCTGGGGCTGCTGCTGGTGCTGCGCTACCCCCAGAGCGCCAAGCTGTGGAAGGAGTCCATCTGGCTCAAATCCCTGTTCGGTCTGGTGACCCTGGTGCCCTTCTTCTGGTCCCTGGTGGCCATCCGTGGTTACAACTTCTATCACGACCCCATGATGGGGGCCTGGATCCTGCTGTTCGTGATGGGACTGGTCTGGGCGGCAGATTCTGGCGCGTATTTTTTCGGCAAGGCGTTCGGCAAACACAAGCTGGCGCCGGCCGTGAGCCCGGGTAAAACCATCGAAGGCATGTGTGGCGGCCTGTTTACCGCCAGCCTGCTGGCGGTGGGGGTGACCTGGTTCATGGGCTTCGTGCCCGCCAAGATGGCCATCGTGCTGTTCTGCTCCCTGCTGGCGGTGCTCGCCTCTGTGCTCGGTGACCTGACCGAGAGCATGTTCAAGCGCGAGGCCGGCATCAAGGATTCAGGGACCCTGCTGCCCGGTCACGGCGGCATTCTCGACCGTATCGACAGCCTGACCGCCGCCCTGCCGGTATTCCTGCTCAGCTACCTGCTGCTCAGCCAGGAGTTCTGATGGACTGCCCGATGATCCGGCAGGCCGCAGGTGCCATCCATTCGTCATACAGCGGGAGTTTTGATGCATAACCTGGTGATTCTGGGAGCCTCCGGCTCCATTGGTCAGAGTACGCTCAAGGTACTGCGGCACAATCCTGGGCGCTGGCAGGTGCTGGCGCTGACGGCGGCCCGCAGCGTGGATGCCATGCTGCGCGACTGCCTCGAGTTTTCCCCCCGTTTCGCCGTCATGGTGGACGAGGCTGCGGCTGCCGAGCTGGCCGGTCAACTCAAGACCCACGGCAGCGCCACCCGGGTGCTGTCCGGTCCGGCCGCCCTGTGTGACGTGGCCGCTCACCCCGATGCCCACAGCGTGATGGCGGCCATCGTCGGTGCCGCCGGGCTTGCGCCCACCATGGCCGCCGTGCGGGCCGGCAAGCGCATCCTGCTGGCCAACAAGGAGGCGCTGGTGATGTCCGGTGCCTTCTTCATGGAGGCGGTACACGAGCACGGTGCCGAGCTGCTGCCCATCGACAGCGAACACAACGCCATTTTCCAGTGCCTGCCCGAGGCCATTCAGCGCCAGCCGGGCTTTTGCGATCTGGCGGGGGCGGGGATCAGCAAGATCCTGCTGACCGGCTCCGGCGGCCCGTTTCGCTACACCGACATCGGCGAGCTGGCCCATGTCACCCCGGCCCAGGCCATCGCCCATCCCAACTGGTCCATGGGGGCCAAGATCTCGGTCGACTCCGCTACCATGATCAACAAGGGGCTGGAGTATATCGAGGCGCGCTGGCTGTTCAACGCGGCGCCCGAGCAGATCCAGGTGGTGATCCATCCGCAGTCGGTCATCCACTCCATGGTGCAGTACAAGGACGGCTCCGTGCTGGCCCAGCTCGGCAACCCGGACATGTGCACCCCCATCGCCCACGCCCTGGCCTATCCGGCTCGGGTCGAGTCCAGTGTGGAACCTTTGGACTTCTTCAGTGTCGGAGAGTTCAGCTTTATCCGTCCCGACTATGAGCGCTATCCCTGCCTGGCGCTGGCCATGAGTGCCTGCCGGCAGGGGCAGGCCGCGACCACGGCCCTCAATGCCGCCAACGAGGAGGCCGTAGCGGCTTTCCTTGCAGAGCGGATCGGTTTTATGGATATTGCCAGAGTCAATGAGGCCACCATGCTCGCCCTGGGCGGCACGGATGTCGGCTCGCTGGACGATTTGATTGCGCTGGATGGGGCGGCCCGTGCCCGTGCTCACAATTTGATTGAGGAGCTTAGCTGATGAGAAGTATTTCGTGGCATTGTGCTGCCTTCACCCTGATTGTCGGAGACAGGACCATGCATGAATGCGAGGTGATGGGCTGATGGGCGGTGTGTTGTGGAACATAGGTGCCTTTATCGTTGCCCTCGGGCTGCTGGTTGCGGTACATGAATTCGGCCACTTCTGGGTGGCCCGCCGCTGCGGCGTCAAGGTCGAGCGCTTCTCCATCGGCTTTGGCAAGGCCATCTGGCGCCGGCTCGGCAAGGATGGCACCGAGTACGTGCTGGCCCTGATCCCCCTTGGCGGTTACGTCAAGATGCTGGACGGCCGGGTCGACGAGCTCAAGCCCGGTGACGAGCAGTACGCCTTCAACCACAAGAGCGTCTGGGCGCGGATGGCCATCGTCGCAGCCGGCCCCATGGCCAACTTCGTGTTTGCCCTGTTCGCCCTCTGGCTGATGTTCATGATCGGCGTCCCCGCCGTCAAACCCGTGGTGGGCGAGGTGCGTCCCGCCTCCATCGTGGCTGCGGCCGGGGTAGAGCCCGGCATGGAGATCGTCGGCGTCGGCGGCGAGGAGACAGGTGACTGGGAGAGCGTGACCTATGCCCTCATCAGCCACCTTGGCGATGACTCGGTCCAGCTCAAGCTCAAGGCGGCCAACACCAGCTATGCGGTGGACAAGACCCTGCAGCTGGCCGGCTGGAAGTTTGATCCCGACAAGGAGTCTCCCATCGGGAGCCTCGGGATAGTGCCCCTCGGTGGCAAGGTGCTGCCGGTGGTCGATGCGGTGGTGGCAGCGAGCGCCAGCGAGAAGGCCGGCCTTCAGGTTGGTGATCGCATCAAGCGGGTAGGGGATGAGGCGATCACCGAGTGGGCCCAGTTTGTCCACCAGGTGCAGCAGTCGCCCGGGCAGCCGCTTGAGGTGACCGTCGAGCGGGCGGGCAGCGAGCTGACCCTGACCCTGACTCCGGATGCCAAGAAGGTGCGGGGTCAGCTGGTCGGTTTCGTCGGCCTGTCGCCGCAACTGGTTCCATTACCGGATGAGTATCGGATTCTGTTACAGTATGGGCCTTTGCAAGCCCTGTGGCAGGGCGCCCAGAAGACCTGGAGCCTGACCACCCTGACCTTCGACATGATCGGCAAGCTGATCGGTGGCATCGTCTCGCTGGACAACCTGAGCGGCCCCATCTCCATTGCCAAGGGGGCGGGCAGCAGTGCCGACTATGGACTGGTCTATTTCCTCGGCTTCCTGGCGCTCATCAGCGTCAACCTGGGGATCATCAACCTGTTCCCCCTGCCGGTGCTGGATGGTGGCCATCTGGTCTACTTCCTCATCGAGGCGGTCACCGGCAAGCCGGTATCGGAAAAAATTCAGGAAGTGGGTTTCCGGATTGGCGCCGCCATTCTGATGTTACTGATGGGTATTGCGCTGTTTAATGATTTCGCTCGCCTCTGAGGCCAGAGCATCAACAAGGACACATAAGAACAAAATGGCTGTTAAAAAAGCATTGGTGTTGAGTTGCCTGCTGGGTGCCAGTTTCCTGGCCCAGGCGGCCCCTGCCTCTTTTGTGGTGCAAGATATTCAGGTTGAAGGTCTGCAGCGGGTGACCCTGGGTGCCGCCCTGTTGAACCTGCCGATCCGGGTTGGCGATTCCGTCGACTCCGTCGCGCTGGCCAACGCCATCAAGAAGCTCTATGCCTCCGGCAACTTCGAGGACGTCAAGGTCTACCGCGACGGCCAGGTACTGCAGGTGATGGTCAAGGAGCGGCCGACCATCTCCAGCATCGAATTCTCCGGCAACAAGGACATCAAGGAAGAGCAGCTGACCCAGAGTCTGGAGTCCTCCGGCATCCGGGTGGGTGATCCCCTCGATCGTACCGTGCTGAGCTCCCTCGAGAAGGGGCTGGAAGATTTCTACTACGGCGTGGGCAAGTACTCCGCCAAGGTCAAGGCCATCGTCACCCCGCTGCCGCGCAACCGGGTCGACCTCAAGTTCACCTTCGTGGAAGGGGAAGCGGCCAAGATCCAGCAGATCAACATCGTCGGCAACAATGTCTTCCCGGAAGAGAAGCTGCTGGCCCAGCTTTCCCTCAAGGATGACGTGCCCTGGTGGAACTTCACCGGCGACCAGCGCTACCAGAAGCAGAAGCTGGCAGGCGACATCGAAACCCTGCGCTCCTACTACATGGACCGCGGCTACATCCGCTTCCAGCAGGAGTCCACCCAGGTCTCCATGACCCCGGACAAGAAGGGGGTCTACGTCACCCTCAACGTCAAGGAAGGGGATCAATACAAGGTCTCCGGCATCCAGCTCAAGGGCGATCTGATCGATCGCGGCGGCGAGATGAAGGGGCTCATCCCCATTGAGACCGGCAGCATCTACTCTGCCAGCCAGGTGACCCACACCGAAGAGGTGCTCTCCAAGTTCCTCGGTCGCTACGGCTACGCCTACCCGAAAGTGGTCACCTTCCCGCAGGTCAACGACCAGACCAAGGAAGTGGAGCTCATCGTCAACATCGAGCCGGGCCCGCGCGTCTACGTGCGCAACATCAACTTCAGTGGCAACGTCACCACCAAGGACGAAGTGCTGCGTCGCGAGATGCGTCAGATGGAGGGCACCTGGCTCTCCTCCGACAGCGTCGAGCAGTCCAAGACCCGCCTCAACCGCCTCGGCTTCTTCGAGAGCGCCGAAGTGGACACCAAGCGGGTGCCGGGCAGCGATGACCAGGTCGATCTGGACTTCAAGGTCAAGGAGCAGCCTGCCGGTTCCATCAACGCCGGCGTGGGCTACGGTACCGAGTCGGGCCTGAGCCTGCAGGCGGGCCTGCAGCAGGACAACTTCATGGGGACCGGCAAGAAGATCGGCATCTCCGCCAGTACCAACAAGTATTCCAAGAGCGTCGACCTCAGCTACAACGATCCCTACTTCACCGTGGACGGGGTCAGCTTGGGCGGTCGTCTCTACTACAACCAGTTCAGTGCGGCCGACGCCAACATCGTGGACTACGAGAACACCACCATCGGCTTCCGCCTCTCCAGTGGTTTCCCGGTCAACGAGAACAACCGTCTCGATTTCAGCCTCGGGGTCGAAAACAACAAACTGTCCCAGCCCAACCCCTATCTACAGGTGGATGAGTTCTGGAAGGTGTACAGCAAGAACAAGGATGGCGACAACCGCATGGTGTTCAACACCGTCGACGTCACCGCCGGCTGGACCCGTTCCACCCTCAACAAGGGCCAGTTCCCGACCGCAGGTGATCGTCAGCGGGTCAACGCCAAGGTGACCGTGCCTGGCATGGATCTGCAGTACTTCAAGCTCAACGCCGAAGACGCGCACTACTTCCCGTTCGATGCGGATCACAAGTGGGTGCTGATGGCCAAGGCGCGTGCCTCCTACGGCAACGGCTACGGCAGCAACGGCAACTATGATCACGTACTGCCGTTCTTCGAGAACTACTTCGCCGGTGGTTTCGACACCCTGCGCGGCTTCAAGAGCAACACGGTCGGTCCGAAGGCGCTCTACTACTACAACCTGAGCGGCAACGACGTCATCCAGGGTACCGACAGCTCGGTGGGCGGCAACGCCCTGGCGGTCGCCTCCCTCGAGATGATAGTGCCGACGCCGTTTGCGTCCGAGACCTATCAGCCGCAGCTGCGGACCAGCTTCTTCATTGATGCCGGCTCCGTGTGGGATACCACCTTCGACTATGACCAGTACCGCAACCGTTGCTTCAGCGGCTGCAACTATCTGGCCGACTATTCGGATCCGACCAACTACCGCGCTTCGGCCGGTCTGTCGCTGCAGTGGCTCTCCCCGATGGGCCCGCTGGTGTTTGCGATTGCCCGTCCGCTCAAGGAGTACGAGGGCGACCGGACCGAGTTCTTCTCATTCAACATCGGCCGTACCTTCTAAGGACGGACCTTGCCCCCACCCAATGGTGGGGGTATTCAATGATGGGACGCGCAGCCTGCGTGCCTCACCAGGTAACAAGTCGGTCCGGGTACCACTTGCATAATCAGGTAAATCAGGTAGCCCTCACATGAGGGAACAAGGAGTAAGTGTGAATAAAGCGTTGAAAGTAGCTGGTTTGAGTTTTGCACTGATGGCTGCCGGCATGGGCTCCGCCTTGGCCGAGACCAAGATCGCCGTGGTCGACATGGGCGAAATCTTCCAGAAGCTGCCCCAGCGTGAAGCCGTCTCCAAGAAGCTGAAAGGCGAATTCGAGCCGCGCATGCGCGAGCTGCAGAAGCTGGAGGCCGATGGTCAGAAACTGGTCGAGAAGTTCAAGAAGGACGAAGCCTTTATGAGCGCCGAGCAGAAAAAGCAAAGCCAGGAGAAGCTGGCCAAGCTGCAGATGGAGTTCAACCAGAAGCGTCAGGCGTTTGAACAGGACAACGGTCGCCGTCAGTCCGAAGAGCGCAACAAGATCCTGACCAAGGTGCAGGCTGCCATCGACTCCATCGCCAAGAGCAATGGTTACGATCTGGTGCTGGAGCGCAACGCCGCCCCGTACGCCGCCAGCAAGCTGGACATCTCTGCCCAGGTTATTTCTCAGGTAAGCAAGAGCAACTAATTGATGGCATTCACTCTCGCACAGCTGGCCCAGCAACTGGGGGCCCAGGTCCATGGCGACGGAACCCTGGAAATCCGCAAGGTAGCGACACTGGAAAAGGCCGGGGAGGGGGACATCACCTTCCTGTCCAATAAAAAGTACCGGCATTATCTGGAGCAGAGCAAGGCGACCGCCGTGCTCATCACAGAAGCGGATCTGCCATTTTGTCCCACCAATGCCCTGGTGCTCAAAGACCCCTACGTGGGCTTTGCAAGGGTTGCCCAACTGCTGGACACCACGCCGCAGCCGGCCACGGATATCCATCCGAGCGCGGTGATCGCGGCGGACGTGCAACTGGGCGAGAGAGTGGCCATCGGGGCCAATGCGGTGATCGAATCCGGCGTGGTGCTGGGGGATGATGTGCGCATTGGTCCGGGCTGTTTCGTTGGCAAGAATACCCGACTGGGAGCCCGCTCCCGGTTGTGGGCCAACGTCACCCTCTATCACGACGTCACCATGGGTACCGACTGTCTGGTTCAATCCGGCACAGTGATCGGCGCCGATGGTTTCGGTTATGCCAACGAGCGCGGCGAGTGGATCAAGATCCCCCAGCTCGGCGGCGTGACCATCGGCAACCGGGTCGAGATCGGTGCCTGCACCACCATCGACCGCGGCGCGCTGGAAGATACCCGCATCGCTGACAATGTCATCATCGACAACCAGTGCCAGATCGCCCACAACGTCGAGATCGGCTACGGCACCGCCGTGGCAGGCTCCACCGTGATGGCAGGTAGTCTCAAGGTCGGCAAATACTGTATCATTGGCGGCGCCTCCGTCTTTAACGGGCATATGGAGATCTGCGACCAGGCCACCGTTACCGGCATGGCCATGGTGATCCGACCCATTACCGAGCCCGGTGTCTACTCTTCCGGCATCCCCCTGCAAACCAACAAAGAGTGGCGCAAGACCGCCGCCCGGGTGATGCGTATCGAAGAGATGCACAAGCGGTTGAGCAAGCTTGAGAAGAAGCTGGACCAAGAATAATCACGATTGGTATAGGGTACTGTTTTGACTACTGAAAAGAAGAGCCTGGGTATCCAGGAAATAATGGATCTGCTGCCCCACCGTTATCCGTTCCTGATGGTGGACAAGGTGGAAAACTACGAGATCAGCGATGAGCGCAAGACCCTGCGCGCCATCAAGAACGTCTCCTTCAACGAGCCGATCTTCCAGGGGCACTTCCCGGCCAAGCCGGTGTTCCCCGGCGTGCTGATCCTGGAAGCCATGGCACAGGCCACCGGTATCCTGGCGTTTACCATGGTGGGCAAGCCGTCCCCCAACGAACTCTATTACTTTGCCTCAATCGACAACGCTCGTTTCAAGCGTCCGGTGGGCCCCGGCGATCAGCTGGTGCTCGACGTGGAGTTCCTGAAAGAGCGTCGCGGTATCGCCAAGTTCACCGGTGTGGCCACGGTCAACGGTGAAGTGGTCTGTACCGCCGAGCTGATGTGCGCCAAACGCGAGGTTTAACACACGTGATCGACCAGACTGCCATCATTCACGATACTGCCGTCGTCCATGAGTCTGCCGTCATCGGTAAAGGGGTTGAAATCGGCCCCTTTTCTGTCATCGGTGCCGAGGTGGAAATCGGCGACAACACCTGGGTCAGCTCCCATGTGGTGATCAAGGGCCCGACCAAGATCGGTCGTGGCAACAAGATCTTCCAGCACACCTCCATCGGTGAGGATTGCCAGGACAAGAAGTACGCCGGCGAGCGCACCTTCCTCGAGATCGGCGACAACAACGTCTTTCGCGAGAACTGCACCGTGCACCGCGGCACCATCCAGGATCAGTCTCTGACCCGGATCGGCAGCGGCAACCTGTTCATGGTCAACGTCCACGTTGCTCACGACTGCATCATCGGTGACAATTGCATCTTCGCCAACAACGCGACCCTGGCGGGCCACGTGGTGATCGGCGATTTCGTGATCTTCGGCGGTCTCTCCGCGATCCACCAGTTCGGCCGCGTCGGCTCCCACGCCTTCGTCGGTGGCTGCGCCGCCCTCAACAAGGACGTGCCGCCCTACGTGATGGCCGCCGGCAACTACGCCAAACCGTTCGGGGTCAACTCCGAAGGGCTGCGTCGCCGCGGTTACACGCCTGAGGCGATCTCCGCGGTCAAGCGCGCCTACAAGGAGATCTTCCGCTCCGGCAAGACCGTCGAAGAGGTGCTGCCTGTGCTGATCGAGATGGCGCAAGCCGAGCCGGCCGTCCAGCTCTATGTGGACTTCCTCAAAGACAATGAGCGCGGGATCATCCGTGCCTGATCCGGTTCGCATCGGTATCGTCGCCGGAGAGGTCTCCGGCGACATTCTGGCTGCCGGTCTGGTACGCGAGCTGCAGGCCCGCTACCCGGACGCGCAGTTCGAAGGGATCGCCGGGCCGCGCATGCAGGCCCTCGGCGTGAAGGCCCTGTTCGAGATGGAAGAGCTCTCCGTCATGGGGATCAGCGAAGTGCTGGGCCGTCTGCCGCGCATTCTCAAGGTCCGCCGCGAACTGCTGCGCCACTTCATCGCCAATCCGCCCGATATCTTCATCGGGGTGGATGCACCGGATTTCAATATCGGGGTGGAGCTGAAACTGCGCCGCGCCGGTATCAAGACGGTTCACTATGTCAGCCCCTCGGTGTGGGCCTGGCGCCAGAACCGCATTCACAAGATCAAGGCCGCCACCGACATGGTGCTCGCCTTCCTGCCGTTCGAGAAGGCCTTCTACGACCGCTTTGACGCCCCCTGCCGCTTCGTCGGCCACACCATGGCGGACGACATTCCGCTGGTGCCGGATCAGGCTGCGGTGCGCAGAACCCTCGGCATCGATGCCAATCGCCGCTGGCTGGCGGTGCTGCCGGGCAGCCGGACGGCGGAAGTGGGCTTCATGTCCCCCCTGTTTCTCGAGGCGTGCAAGCATCTGACGGTGCGCTACCCGGATCTCGGCTTCATCGTGCCGCTGGTCAACCAGAAGCGGCGCGAGCAGTTCATGGCCATCAAGGCCGACGTGGCGCCGGATCTCGACATGGTGCTGCTGGAAGGGCAGGGCCGCGAGGCGATGATCGCCGCCGACGTGGTGATGCTGGCCTCCGGCACCGCCGCCCTTGAAGCCATGCTGGTGAAAAAACCCATGGTGGTGGGCTACAAGCTCAAGCCCTTCAGCTACTGGCTGGCCCAGCGGCTGGTGAAGACCGAATTCGTCTCCCTGCCCAACCTGTTGGCCGGCCGCATGCTGGTGCCCGAACTCATCCAGCACGAGTGCACCCCGGAGAACCTGGTGGTCGAGGTGAGCAAGTATTTCGAGCACGACAACAGCGCGCTGGTGAACACCTTCACCGAGCTCCATCAGCTTATTCGCTGCAATGCCGACCACCAGGCCGCCGAGGCGGTGGCCGAGCTGCTGGGCCGGTAGAGAGCGGGCGGCCAGCGTGGCTGCGCCAACGCGACGCCAGGCCCTGCGGGGCCTGTTTTGATTCAAGGCTACAAGATGATGATCGATATTCCTGACGACAAGCTGGTTGCCGGTGTGGACGAGGTGGGCCGTGGCCCGCTGGTGGGAGACGTGGTCACCGCCGCCGTCATCCTCGACCCGGCCAACCCGATCGAGGGGCTCAACGACTCCAAGAAGCTCTCCGAGAAGAAGCGCCTCGCCCTGTTTGACGAGATCAAAGAGAAGGCGCTGGCCTTCGCCATCGGTCGCGCCAGCCCGGCGGAGATCGACGAGCTCAACATCCTGCACGCCACCATGCTGGCGATGCAGCGCGCCGTGGCGGGGCTCAAGGTCACGCCCGAGCTGGTCTTCATCGATGGCAACCGTTGCCCAAGTTTGCCGATGGAGGCCCGCGCCGTGGTCAAGGGCGACAGCCTGGTGGCCGCCATCAGTGCCGCCTCGATCCTCGCCAAGGTGACCCGCGATGCGGAGATGACCGAGCTGGACAGCCGCCATCCCGAGTACGGCTTTGCCCGCCACAAGGGCTACCCGACTGCGGAGCACCTCGCCATCCTGGCCGAGCGCGGCCCGTTGCCGGAATATCGTCAAAGTTTCAAACCGGTGCGCCGCGCACTGGGAGTGGAATAACCCATGTTGATTTGTCTAAGCGATGGCTGCTTGCGTAATGAGAGGGCATGACGATGGCTGACCCCCGTTTCATTCACCTGCGGGTGCATACCGACTTCTCCATGGTGGATGGTCTGCAGAAGATCAACCCCATCGTCGGCGCCGCGGCGGCCGACAACATGCCGGCGCTGGCCCTGACCGACCAGATGAATATGTGCGGTCTGGTGCGCTTCTATGGCGCCGCCCATGGCAAGGGGATCAAGCCCCTGGTCGGTGCCGACTTCTGGGTGCAGAGCAGTGAACTCGGCGACGAGCAGTTTCGCCTCACTCTGCTCGCCATGGACAACGACGGCTACCAGAACATCACCCTGCTCATCTCCCGTGGCTATCAGCGTGGTCATGTGCAGGGACGGCCGGTCATCGACAAGGAGTGGCTGGTCGAGCACGCCAAGGGGGTGATCGTGCTCTCCGGCGGGCGCGAGGGGGACGTGGGCAAGTTCCTGCTCAAGGGCAACCGCCAGATGACCGAGCAGTGCGTCGCCTTCTACCAGACCCACTTCCCCGACGCCTACTATCTGGAGCTGCTGCGTACCGGTCGCCCCGACGAGGAGGTCTACCTCCACATGGCGGTGAACCTCGCGAGCGAGTTCGCGCTGCCGGTGGTGGCCACCAACGAGGTGGTGTTCCTCACCGCCGATGACTTTGACGCCCACGAGATCCGGGTCGCCATCCACGACGGCTACACCCTGATGGACAAGCGTCGCCCGCGCCGCTACAGCCCGCAGCAGTACCTGCGCAGCCAGGACGAGATGTGCGAGCTGTTCGCCGACATCCCGGAGGCGCTGGAGAACACGGTGGAGATCGCCAAGCGCTGCAACGTGACGGTGCGTCTGGGTGAATACTTCCTGCCCAACTTCCCCACCGGCGACATGACCACCGAAGACTTCCTGGTGGCCAAGTCGAAAGAGGGGCTGGAGGAGCGGCTCGAGTTCCTGTTCCCGGATCCGGCGGTGCGGGCCGAGCGTCGTCCTGAGTATGACGAGCGCCTCGACATCGAGCTCAAGGTGATCAACCAGATGGGCTTCCCGGGTTACTTCCTCATCGTGATGGAGTTTATCCAGTGGTCCAAGGACAACGGCATCCCGGTCGGGCCGGGCCGGGGCTCGGGTGCGGGGTCGCTGGTGGCCTACGCCCTCAAGATCACCGACCTGGATCCACTCGAATTTGACCTGCTGTTCGAACGTTTCCTGAACCCGGAGCGGGTCTCCATGCCCGACTTCGACGTCGACTTCTGCATGGACCGACGGGACGAGGTGATCGAGCACGTCTCCGAGATGTACGGCCGGGACGCGGTGTCCCAGATCATCACCTTCGGCAGCATGGCGGCCAAGGCGGTGGTGCGGGACGTGGGCCGGGTGCTGGGCCACGCCTATGGTTTCGTCGATCGCATCTCGAAACTCATTCCGCCGGATCCCGGCATGACCCTGGCCAAGGCGTTCGAGGCCGAGCCCAAGCTGCCCGAGCTCTACGAGCAGGACGAGGAGGTCAAGGATCTCATCGACATGGCGCGCCGGCTGGAAGGGGTGGTGCGCAACGCCGGCAAACACGCCGGTGGCGTGGTGATCGCGCCCACCAAGATCACCGACTTTGCGCCGCTCTACTGCGATGACGAGGGGCACCACCCGGTCACCCAGTTCGACAAGAACGATGTGGAGTACGCCGGCCTGGTGAAGTTCGACTTCCTCGGTCTGCGCACGCTTACCATCATCGACTGGGCGCTCGGCATGATAAACCCGCGGCTTGCCAAAGAGGGCAAGCCGCCGGTCGACATCGCCGCCATCCCCATCGACGACAAGCGCTCGTTCGACCTGCTGCAGCGCTACGAGACCACTGCGGTATTCCAGCTTGAATCCCGCGGCATGAAGGATCTCATCAAGCGGCTGCAGCCGGACTGCTTCGAAGACATGATCGCTCTGGTGGCCCTGTTCCGGCCGGGCCCGCTCCAGTCGGGCATGGTGGACAACTTCATCGACCGCAAACACGGCAATGAGGCCATCTCCTATCCGGACGAGAAGTGGCAGCACGAGAGCCTGCAGCCGATCCTGGAGCCCACCTACGGCATCATCCTCTACCAGGAGCAGGTGATGCAGATCGCCCAGACCCTGGCCGGTTATACCCTGGGGGGCGCGGACATGCTGCGCCGGGCCATGGGCAAGAAAAAACCCGAGGAGATGGCCAAGCAGCGGGCCGGTTTTGAAGAGGGCGCCATCAAGAACGGCGTCGACGGCGAGCTGGCGATGAAGATCTTCGACCTGGTGGAGAAGTTCGCGGGCTACGGCTTCAATAAGTCGCACTCCGCCGCCTATGCGCTGGTCTCCTACCAGACCCTCTGGCTCAAGACCCACTTCCCGGCCGAGTTCATGGCGGCGGTGATGACCGCCGACATGGACAACACCGACAAGATAGTGACGCTAGTGGACGAGTGTCAGCGGATGGGGCTGACGGTGATCCCGCCGGATGTGAACACCGGCCGCTACCGCTTCAGCGTCAATGAGGACGGCCATATCGTCTACGGCATCGGCGCGGTGAAGGGGGTGGGGGAAGGCCCCATCGATGCGATCCTGGAGGCGCGGGATCGGGATGGCCCGTTCCGCGATCTGTTCGACTTCTGCAACCGGGTCGACATCAAGAAGCTCAACAAGCGGGTGATGGAGAAGCTCATCCTCTCCGGCGCCATGGACCGGCTCGGCCCTCACCGAGCCGCCCTGATGGCGACCCTGGAGGAGGCGATGCGCGCCGCCGAGCAGCACGCCAAGGCTCAGGCGGTGGGGCAGGTCGACATGTTCGGCGTGCTCACCGAGGAGATCGACGACGTCAAGAAGGCGTTCGCCAACGTGCCGCACTGGCCCGACAAGGTGTGGCTGGAGGGGGAGCGCGAGACCCTCGGGCTCTACCTGACCGGTCACCCCATCAACCAGTACAGCGGCGAATTGCGTCGTTACACCTCGGGTCGCCTGTGCGATCTGCATCCCACCTCCCGCGATACCGTGACCACGGCGGCGGGGCAGGTGATCGCGGCGCGCAGCATGGTGACCAAGCGTGGCAACAAGATGGGGATCTTCACCCTGGACGACCGTTCCGGTCGCCTGGATGTGACCCTGTTCAGTGAAGCGCTGGAAAAATATGAAGAGTTGATGCAAAAAGACCGTATTTTGGTGGTTTCTGGACAGGTCAGCTTTGATGACTTCTCCGGTGGCCTTAAAATGTCGGCCCGTGAATTACTGGATATCAACGATGCGAGAGAGCGTTTTGCCAGGGCAATCCGCATCTCTCTCGATGAACAGCGAATCGATGATCGCTTTTTCCCGCGTTTGTGCGAGATTTTGGAGCCCGCCCGTGCCGGAGTCTGTCCGGTTCAGGTAAACTATCGTCGCCCCGGCTCCCGGGTGCGATTGACGCTCGGCACCGAGTGGCGGGTGACGCCCACCGATCAACTGATAGATGACTTGCGCGTCCTGCTGGGACGAGAGCGGGTTGAATTGGTTTTTGATTAGAGGATCTATAGTCCCTATGAGTCTTTTTCTGGATTTTGAACAGCCGATCGCCGAGTTGCAGGCACAGATCGATGAACTGCGCCATGTGAGCGAGCACAACAGTGCCGTGGATCTGAGCGAAGATATTCGTCGGCTGGAGAAGAAAAACGAAGAGCTGACCAAGAAGATCTTCGGCGATCTGGGCGCCTGGCAGGTGTCACAGATGGCGCGTCATCCACAGCGCCCCTATACCCTCGACTACCTCGAGCACATCTTCACCGATTTCGACGAGCTGGCCGGCGATCGCGCCTATGCCGATGACAAGGCCATCGTCGGCGGTATCGCCCGTCTGGACGGCGAGCCGGTGATGGTCATCGGCCACCAGAAGGGGCGCGAGACCAAGGAGAAGATCAAGCGCAACTTCGGCATGCCGCGCCCGGAAGGGTACCGCAAGGCCCTGCGCCTGATGGAGATGGCCGAGCGCTTCAAGATGCCGATCATCACCTTCATCGACACCCCGGGCGCCTACCCGGGCGTGGGTGCCGAGGAGCGTGGCCAGTCCGAAGCGATTGCCCGCAACCTGAAAGTGATGGCCGGTCTGACCGTGCCGGTGGTCTGCACCGTGATCGGTGAAGGCGGCTCGGGCGGCGCCCTGGCTATCGGTGTCGGCGATCGCGTCAACATGCTGCAGTACTCCACCTACTCCGTCATCTCGCCGGAAGGGTGCGCCTCCATCCTGTGGAAGAGCGCCGACAAGGCGCCGGTGGCTGCCGATGCCATGGGCATCACGGCTCAGCGTCTGAAAGAGCTGAAGCTCATCGACAACATCGTCGAGGAGCCGCTCGGCGGCGCCCACCGCAATGTGGAGAAGATGGCCAAGCACCTGAAAGAGCGCATCCAGCAGGATCTCAACGCCCTGCGTCCGCTCGATACCGAGCAACTGCTGGAGCAGCGTTACCAGCGTCTGCTGGGCTACGGCTACTGCTGAGTCTGCTTCGGTTCGAATGGATGATGGAAGGCCCCCGCACTGCGGGGGCCTTCTTTTTTGTTTGGTGGTAACAGGCGGAACCGTCTGCAGGATAAAACCCTGCCCATATGGATACCAATTGGCACGATGTTTGCCAAAATCCCCTTGTTGGATCAATTCAGCGGTGATTTGTGGCCAAAAAAAGTGGGATCCTGCTCCCATTTTGCTTAAAGTGATCCCTGCCGAACGACCCGTCCGGCATGCCCGCAAGGATGCTCTGCGGACGTAAACAGGCCTCCCGGCCTGACTCACAGGAATGTTCACCCCGCCGGCGGCACTGCCTTTTGCAGCGCCCTGCTGCCCGTTCAGTCGCCCGGTGTTACGTCACTCTCATCTTGCATCGTCTTCATCTGCAGCGAGTGAATCATGAGCGAATCGGTTTTTGAGATCCACGACTGGACCCTGAGCGTCGACGACAACATGCTGTGTCGCCCCGACCGCGAGGTCTACCTCGAGCCCCGGCTGGTCAATCTGTTGCGCTTCCTGGCGAGCAACGCCGGCACCGTGTTCGGCCGTGACTGCCTGATCAACGAGGTGTGGGACGGCGCCGAGGTGACCGATCAGGTGGTCACCCAATCCATCTTCGAGCTGCGCAAGATCCTCAAAGACGGCCGCAACGACGCCGCCGACTACATAGTCACCGTGCCCAAGCGCGGCTACAAGCTGGTGGCGCCGGTGCGGCCGCAGCAGGTGGTCTCGGTGGTGATGGCGACTGAGCAGGAGACGCAGAGCGCCTCCCGACCGTCGTTCGCGGCGCCAGCCCTCGATGAAGAGGAGGAGGAGCAGGGCAACGTTACGCCCTTCCCGGCCGGCCCGTTGACCCGCGCCGTCACCACCCATGCCAGAGAGGGGGGCAGCCGTTGGAAGCTGGTGGGGTTCGATATCTTCGTGGTGGCGATCCTGGTCGCCCTCGTCAGCCTGCTCAGCTATCAGCACACCAGTCCTCAGGTGCACACCATGCTGGACCCCGAACTGCTGGTGTTTCGCTTTCACTCCGGCATGGATGGCAGCAACGAGAACGTGCGCCTCGCCGACGGCATCACCCGCGCCCTGATGGGGGAGGTGGCCGCCGCCACGCCGCTGCGGGTGCAGTACGGCGCCAACACCCTGATGGGGGGCATCCTGCCCGGCAAGGAGCTGAGCGTGCGGGTTTCCCGCCAACCGGGGGGCACCTATCTCGATCTGGAGTATCGCAACATCAACACCAACCGGGTGCTGTTCAGCCACCAGTACCAGCTCAGCCGCCACAACGTGCACGGAGTGTTGCAGGCGAGCAGCCAGGATCTGTTGCGTGCCCTCGACCAGACGCAAGTGCTGCCGGGCATGGGCTGGCCCACCGATGACGGTGCGCTGATGGCCATGATGGAAGCACAGTACTACATCAACAGCCAGGATCCGGTGGCCCTCCAGCGCGGTGTCGAGCTGCTCGACAAGTCGCTGGCCAGCCAGCCGGATCAGCCGCTGCTGCTGGCGGAGCGCTATCTGGCAGGGGAGGCGCTGGCAACCCTGGCAGGCACCCCCCAGAGCGACCGGTTGCCGCAGATCGGCGCCCATCTGGCCAGGGTGGTACAGAGCCAGCCGCTGCAGCCGGCCCGGGTGTGGGAGGCGTTGACCCTGCAGGCCATTCTGGACGGTCAGCAGCAGGAGGCCAACCGCCTGCTGGGTGAGGCTGGCAGCCGGGGCCGCTCCGTGCTCTATCACATACTGCGCGGCAAGCTGGCGGAGCTGGACGGTCACCCGGAAGCGGCGGGGGATGCCTACAGCCAGGCCTTCCTGATGGAGGCGACCGAGCAGACCTACCTGCTCTGTCAGCGGCTCGGCTTTTACAGCAACATGGAAACCCTCACCCCGGCGCTGTTCAACTCTCTGGGCCAGAGCAAGGTCAAGCTGTTCTGAGCGGCGCCGGCCGCGCGCCGCGCCACTGTTCACAGGCCGCCCATGGGCGGCCTGTGTGTTTCTTGCCCTCCCATGGGCACTCGGGTTTGCTCTTCTATCCCTATCCCTATCCCTATCCCTATCCCTATCCCTATCCCTGGCCCTGGCCCTGGCCCACAGCAACGACTGGCCATGGCAGGCCTGTGGCTGCGCCATACCCTGTTCCATCCTCTGCTGATAAAGCCCCGGCCGCCATTGGCAGAGGTTGCCTGTCGATGCCGACAGTCGTGACCGCCGCCCCGGTGACCTGGCCGCCTTTGTCGATATCGCTCCGGGTCATCACTGCGCCCGTTTGGTGTGTGGGGGTTGTTATGTCGGCCAAGGTGGCCCCGGGTCATGCAAAGTGAGGGGGTGAAGGAAGGGCGGTGAGGGGAAAAGGGGGGCACTCGGCCATATGTCGTGCGGGGGATAGGGGGTTATCGGCCCACCTGCACCGCCGCGGGTCATCAGCAAAATATCAAGATGGTTCGAGTGGCGCCAACTGGTCTCATCAAGGGGGACGACGGATATCAAGGTTTTATCAAGATGTCTGTAGTGAGTTCAGTCAACATGCTGTTTTAACTCTGTTTTTGTCATCTTTGACGGGCGGGCTGAAAAAGTTTGCTCATGTTTTTATCCCTTAGCGGGTCTTTATGTTTTCCGGGGCGTAGAGGCCTAGTCTGTGGCCATTGATTGGCGGAAGGCTCCGCCAAGCGTGTGTTTGATGCCTTAATATCGACCCGGAGATTTTATGTCCCTAGATACGAGCAAGAAGATCGGCCTTGTCGCCTGTACAGGTGTGGTGGCCGGCAACATGATGGGGAGCGGTATCGCGCTGCTGCCCTCGGCCCTGGCCACCATAGGTTCCATCTCTGTGTTCAGCTGGGCCATCTGCCTGGTCGGCGCCATGGGGCTGGCCTTCGTGTTCGCCCGCCTCGCCACCAAGAACCCGCAGGAGGGCGGCCCCATCGCCTACGCCGGCGAAATCTCCCCAGTGTTCGGCTTCCAGACCGGTGTGCTCTACTACCACGCCAACTGGATCGGCAACCTGGCCATCGCCATCACCGGCGTCTCCTACCTCTCCGTCTTCTTCCCGATCCTCAACAGCCCGATCCCGGCCGCCGCGGCCACCATCGCCGCCGTCTGGATCTTCACCCTGGTCAACCTGCTGGGTGGCAGCTGGGTGAGCCGGCTCTGTACCCTGGGCCTGGTGCTGATCTTGTTGCCGGTGGTGGGTACCGCTCTGGTGGGCTGGGGCCATTTTGATGCCGCCGTTTACAGCCAGAACTGGAACACCACCAGCGGCAGCGACCTGCATGCTGTCATCAGCGCCGTGCTGATCTGCCTCTGGTCCTTCGTGGGGGTGGAGTCTGCCGCCGTCTCCTCCGGCATGGTGCAGAATCCCAAGCGCACCGTGCCGCTCGCTACCATGCTGGGTACCGGTATCGCGGGGGTCATCTACATCCTCTCCACCCAGGTGATCAGCGGCATGTTCCCGGCCGGTGAAGTGGCGGCCTCTGGCGCCCCGTTTGCCATGGCCTCCTCCGTCATCTTCGGCAACTGGTCCGCGCCGTTCGTCTCCGCCTTCACCGCCCTGGCCTGCTTCACCTCGCTGGGCTCCTGGATGATGCTGGTGGGCGAGGCGGGCAAGCGTGCCGCCCACGACGGCAACTTCCCGAAAATCTACGGCGAAGTGGACAAGAACGGCGTCGCCAAGAAGGGTCTGATCCTGGGCTCCCTCAAGATGACTGCCCTGATGATCGGCTTGACCGCCTTCACCTCCCAGTCCGCCCACGCGGCCGACCTCTTCAACGTGCTGACCACAGATGCGGTGCTGCTGACCATGCTGCCCTACTTCTACTCCAGCATTAACCTGATCCGTTTTGAAGGCATGACCTCCCGCAGCATCGGCGCCATGATCTTCTCCGGTGTGGCCTGCGTCTTCTGCCTGATTGCCCTGATGGGCGCCAAGGGTTCCAACCTCACAGCAACCTTCGTGGTGTCGCTCATCATCCTGATGTTCTACGCCAAAAAACTGGGCCTGCGTCAGCACGATGCCCTGCTGAGCGAACAGCCCAGCAACTGATTTCCCCTTTTATCTTCCGAGCGCTCTTCACTCACCATCCCTGATGGAGAGCGCCCTCTTACGTGTGGAGCATCAAGATGAACATCATTGCCATCCTCAACCACCTCGGCGTTTTCTTCAAAGAAGAACCCATTCGCCAGCTGCAAGCTTCCCTCGAGCGCAAGGGTTTCGAGGTCGTTTATCCGGTCGATGTGGCCGACCTGCTGAAACTCATCGAGAAGAACCCCCGTGTCTGCGGTGCCATCTTCGACTGGGACAAGTATTCCCTCGGGCTGTGCAAGGAGATCCACGATCGCAACGAGAAGCTGCCGATCTTCGCCTTCGCCAACGACCAGTCCACCCTGGACATTCACCTGACCGACCTGCGCCTGAACGTGCACTTCTTCGAGTACCGTCTCGGCATGGCCGACGACATCGCCCTCAAGATGGGTCAGGCCACTCAGGAGTACCAGGACGCCATTCTGCCGCCGTTCACCAAGGCGCTGTTCAAGTACGTGGAAGAGGGCAAGTACACCTTCTGTACCCCGGGTCACATGGGCGGTACCGCCTTCCAGATGAGCCCGGCCGGCAGCATCTTCTATGACTTCTACGGCCCCAACGCCTTCAAGGCCGACGTCTCCATCTCCATGCCGGAGCTGGGCTCCCTGCTGGATCACTCAGGTCCTCACAAGGAAGCCGAAGAGTACATCGCCCGTACCTTCAACGCCGATCGCTCCTACATCGTCACCAACGGCACCTCCACTGCCAACAAGATCGTCGGCATGTACTCGGCGCCGGCCGGCAGCACCGTGCTGGTGGATCGCAACTGCCACAAGTCGCTCACTCACCTGATGATGATGAACGACGTGACCCCGATCTACTTCCGTCCGACCCGCAACGCCTACGGCATTCTGGGTGGCATCCCGCAGAGCGAATTCAGCCGCGACACCATCGCTGCCAAGGTCGCCGCTACCCCGGGTGCCCAGGCGCCGCGCTACGCCGTGATAACCAACTCCACCTATGACGGCCTGCTCTACAACACCGGCTTCATCAAGGAGGCGCTGGACACCCCCTACATCCACTTCGACAGTGCCTGGGTGCCCTATACCAACTTCAGCCCGATCTACGAAGGCAAGTGCGGCATGAGCGGCGAAGCCATGCCGGGCAAGGTGTTCTACGAGACCCAGTCCACCCACAAGCTGCTGGCGGCCTTCTCCCAGGCGTCGATGATCCACATCAAGGGTGACGTGGAGGAAGAGACCTTCAACGAAGCCTTCATGATGCACACCTCCACCTCGCCGCAGTACGGCATCGTGGCCTCTACCGAGATCTCCGCTGCCATGATGCGGGGCAACACCGGCAAGCGGCTGATCAAGGACTCCATCGATCGCGCCATCTCCTTCCGCAAAGAGATCAAGCGCCTGCGTGAGCAGAGCGAAGGCTGGTTCTTCGACGTATGGCAGCCGGACGACATCGACACCGTCGAGTGCTGGAAGCTGGATCCGAAGGATGACTGGCACGGCTTCAAGGACATTGACGACGACCACATGTACCTGGATCCCATCAAGGTGACCCTGCTGACCCCGGGCATGGGCCGCGATGGCCAGCTGCTGGAGCGCGGTCTCCCGGCCTCCCTGGTCTCCAAGTTCCTGGACGAGCGCGGCATCGTGGTGGAGAAGACCGGCCCCTACAACCTGCTGTTCCTCTTCTCCATCGGTATCGATCAGTCCAAGGCGATGCAGCTGCTGCGTGCCCTGACCGAGTTCAAGCGTGGCTACGACCTGAACCTGACCATCAAGAGCATTCTGCCGAGCCTCTATCGTGAAGACCCGAGCTTCTACGAAGGGATGCGCATCCAGGAGCTGGCCCAGCGCATTCACGAGCTGACCAGCAAGTACCGTCTGCCGGAGCTGATGTTCAAGGCGTTCGACGTGCTGCCGGAGATGAAGATGACCCCGCACGCCGCCTGGCAGCAGGAGCTGGCCGGCAACGTGGTGGAAGTGCCGCTGCGCGACATGGTGGACCGCATCAGCGCCAACATGATCCTGCCCTACCCGCCGGGAGTGCCGCTGGTACTGCCGGGCGAGATGGTGACCCAGGATTCCCTGCCGGTGCTCGAGTTCCTCGAGATGCTGTGCGAGATCGGTGCCCACTACCCGGGCTTCGAGACCGACATCCACGGCCTCTATCGTCAGGCCGATGGCAGCTACACCGTCAAGGTGCTGCGCTAATCACAGTGACAACAACGGGCCGCAAGGCCCGTTTTTCCCATTTTGGTTCATCCATTTTTTTGCGAGTCAGCATGAAGCGAGTTCTCTCCATCCAGTCCCACGTGGTGTTTGGCTGCGCCGGCAACAGCGCCGCCGTGTTTCCCATGCGCCGCATGGGGCTGGAGGTGTGGCCCGTCAACACGGTGCAATTTTCCAACCATACCCAGTACAGCGCAGGCTGGCAGGGGATGGTGATGCCAAACGGCCATATCCGCCAGCTGATGGCGGGGCTGGCCGACATCGGCGTGCTGGGGCAGTGCGATGCGATCCTGAGCGGCTATCTCGGCTCGGCCGAGCAGGGGGAGGAGATCCTGGCGGCGGTGGCTCACCTCAAGGCGCTCAATCCGGCCGCCCGCTATTTTTGCGATCCCGTGATGGGGCATCCCGACAAGGGGTGTATCGTCGCGCCCGGCGTCGCCGATTTTCTGAAAAACCGGGCGCTGGCCTGCGCCGACCTGCTGGCCCCCAATCTGCTGGAGCTGGAGCAGCTGACCGGCCGCGAGATCCACAACCTGAGCGAGGCGCTGGCGGCTTGCCAGCAACTGCGTGACGGAGGCGTCGAGCTGGTGATGGTCAAGCATCTGGGCCGCGCCGGCTTGAGCCTGGATCGGTTCGAGATGTTGCTGGTGTGCGAAGAGGGGGCGTTTCATATCTCGCGCCCCCTCTATGAGTTTCAACGTCAGCCCATCGGAGTGGGGGATCTGCTGAGTGCCACCATGCTGGCCAACCTGCTGGCGGGCTTTACGCCGGTGGCGGCGTTCGAGCGCACCAATGCCAGCGTGGACATGGTGTTGGCCCAGACCTGGCTGGCGGGCGCCTACGAGCTGCAGCTGGTAGCCGCCCAGCAGGCGCTGGTCGAGCCCGAGATCCGCACCTGCGCCAGCCGGCTGGGTTAGCCGCGCATCAACCTGCGCGCCGTGCCAGCGTAACCTGCTGGCGGGCAAGCGCCTTGGGCGAGCACCTGGTGTGCGGGGCGCAGGCCAGCTTGAGCTGGTGCCACTCGCGCCACAGCAACCAGCACAGCGGCAGGGTCAGCAGCAGCACAGTGGTGGGTTGGGCCAGCAGCACACCGTCGCGGCCCCACCAGAGCGGCAGCATGAAGATGAGCGGCAGCAGCAGCAGGGTCTTGGCGATGGAGATGAACAGCGCCTGACGGGTGCGTGCCATGGATTGCAGCAGCACGATACCGAACATGATGATCCCCTCCAGTGGAATGGCGCCGAGATTGAGGGTCAGGCTGCTGATGGCAGCCGCGAGCAGCTCGCCATCTTGATCGCCGGTGTAGAGCATGGCTACCTGGCGCGGTAGCAGCTGGATCAGCAGCCAGACCGCCAGACCGTAGACGAGTGTGATCTTGAGCCCCATCTCCATCAGGAACTTGAGATCGCGGTAGCGCTTGGCGCCGGCCGCCTGGCTGACCAGCGGCTGGATGCCGAAGGCCAGCCCCTGCAGAATCACGATGAATACCGCCTCTGTGTAACCGGCGACGGTGAAGCCCGCCAGATCCTTGACCGAGCCGTGCACCATCAGCTGGCTGTTGTGCAGCATCAGCAGCAGGCCGAGGTTGAACTGGGCGATGAGGCTCGGCAGACCGGTGAACAGCAGGTTGGGCATGGCCGGCAAGCAGGGCATCAGCTGGCGCCATTCCAGCTGCAACCTGGCATGACGGGTAAAGAAGTAACCCAGGCCCAGCAGGCTGACCATCCCTTCCGAGATGAGGGTGGCCTGGGCCGTCCCTATCAGGCCCAGCCCCAGCCGGCCCACCATGATGTAGTTCAGGATGATGTTGAGAATGGCGCCGCCGCTGACCAGCAGCATGGCGAGCCGGGGCCGGCCATCGTTGCGCAGCAGATAGGGGACCGCCAGGTTGCCGGCCAGCAGCAGGGTACCGCCGCCGATCCAGTAGAGGTAGTCGCTGGCCTGTTGCCAGGTGTCGGTGCCCTGCTCGATGCCCAGTGCCAGCAGGATGTCGATGTGCCAGTAGTGCAGCAGCAGCGGCGCCACCGTACCCAGCCCCACCAGCAGCCAGAGCGCATTGACCAGCGCCTGGCGGGCCAGCCCGGTGTTCCTGGCTCCCTGCTGGTAGGAGATGGCGGTGGCCGCCCCCATGCTGATCATGGCGGCGAGGCCGATCAGCACCATGATGACCGGGTAGACCAGGTTGATGCCGGCGAGACCGGCGGCCCCCACGTAGTGGCCGACGAAGATGCCATCGACCAGGTAGTAGGCGCCGGATACCAGCATGGCCATGACGGAGGGGAGGGCATAGCCCCAGAAACGGCGGGTCATCGCCCGCTGGCGCAGAGTGAAATAGGCAGACATATCTGTTCTCTTGGGGAGTTCGATTATCGAGCAGATAGTCTAGATTGATATTGTTTTTGTGATAATCCTGGTTCTACTTGAAGGATTGATGAGTGATATTCATCAATCAACCGGTTGGTAGTGGGCTTTCAGCATGTCGATGAGAGCCCGCAAGCCGCTGCCCAGTTGGTGCCGGCTGGGATAGAAGAGGTAAAAACCGGCAAAGGTGGGGCACCAGGGCTCCAGCACGGTGAGCAGTTTCCCCTGGGCCACTTTTTGGCTCACCTCCTCTTCCAGACAGTAGGCCAGCCCCAGACCCGCCTCGGCCGCTCCCAGATAGAGGGCCGGCGTGCTGGTGGTGAGCGGGCCCGTCACCTCTATCTCCAGCAGGGATCCCTCCTCCCCGGCGAAGGCCCAGCGGTAGTGATGGGAGGGAGTGAGCCGGTAGCCGATGCAGGCGTGGCGCGACAGCTCGCGGGGGTGCTGTGGTGTGCCGTGTTCGGCCAGATAGGCGGGGGAGGCCACCACCAGATAGCGCTGGGGCGGCCCGAGCGGTACCCCGATCATCTCCTTGGGCAGCAGATCGCCGTAGAAGAGGGCGGCGTCATAGCCATCCTCGATGAGGCGCGGCATCAGCTCCTGTTCCACCACCTCCACCTGCATGCGCGGGTAGCGTACCAGGTAATCGATCAACACCGGGGCCAGCAGGTCGTCGATGGCCCCGCGCGGTGCGCAGATCTTCAGCCGTCCCACCGGCTCGTCGCTGTGACGGGTCAGCTCGCCCAGTGCGCTCTCCAGATGGTTCAGGGTTGGCAGCAGCTGGGTCAGCAGCCGCTGGCCCGCCTCGGTGGGCACCACGGCGCGGGTGCTGCGGTTGAGCAGTCGCACCCCCAGCCGGGTCTCCAGCCCTTTCAGGCTGTGGCTCAGGGCGGATGCCGAGACCCCGAGTTCGAGGGCGGCCTTGCTGAAGCTCTGGTGACGGGCGACGGCGGCAAACACCGCCAGTTCGGCGAGGTCGGTACGGGTGATGGCCATATCAATTCAGCGGAAAAATGTTGAACAACAGGGTACGCCAGGGCGAGGCAAGGCACAACGTGGCCAACAAACAGACACATGTAGCGAAATTGTTGTACCCACAAGGATATAGATACGGGTGAAACTACTGCTATTTGTTAACGGCTGTTCACAAAATTGGGCTCAGAACGTGATCTCTGACGCCAGAAAGGCGATTCCAATCAAACTTTGGTTGATTAATTCAAAAAAACACTGTGATCGCTAAGGGGATTTAATTAGAGTCAGCTCATCGAAACAAAGGCGTGTTAGTGAGTTGTAAAAGCTGACGCGTTTGTGGCCCTCGGGCCCACTCACCATAGGTCTGTTTGTTGCAATTTGGTTGTCACATGGAGTGATGACCAGTTTGCCGGAGCGATGGGAATGAGAATAAAACAGGGATGGACTGCAAGCGTTCCAGGGAAATGGGACAGGGCATTGCGCCCGGTTGACTAGATATTTTCTATTTTCCTTGATGACAGGAACACCCCTATGTCTGACATGAACATTGCAGTAGAAGGCAACTTAGCCAGTAATGCATCTTCCCGTGGCATCAACAAGGCCGATGTGGTCTGGATGCTGGGTCTGTACGGTACCGCCATCGGTGCCGGTGTGCTCTTCCTGCCGATCAACGCCGGTGTAGGTGGCCTGTGGCCGCTGGTTGCCATGCTGATCCTGGCCCTGCCGCTGACCTTCTTCGCCCACCGTGGCCTGACCCGCTTCGTGCTGTCCGGCTCCACCCGTGACGGCGACATCACCGAAGTAGTAGAAGAGCACTTCGGCAAGACCGCAGGCAAGTTCATCACCCTGCTCTACTTCTTTGCCATCTACCCGATCGTGCTGATGTACTCGGTCGCCATCACCAACACAGTCGAGAGCCTGATTGTTCACCAGCTGGGCATGACTGCACCTCCCCGTGCCGTGCTGTCACTGGCGCTGATCCTGGGTCTGATGGCGGTTGTTCGTCTGGGCGGCCAGGTCATCGTCAAAGCGATGAGCGTGCTGGTATTCCCGTTCGTGATCACCCTGATGGGCCTGGCGCTCTACCTGATCCCGCACTGGAATGGTGCCATCATCACCGAAGCCCCGGCGCTGGGTGATGCCTTCAACGGCGATTTCATCAAGACCCTGTGGCTGGCCATCCCGGTCATGGTGTTCTCCTTCAACCACTCCCCGATCATCTCCTCCTTCGCGGTGGACAACAAGGGTCGTTACGGTGAAGGTGCCGAGAAGAAGTGCAGCAACATCCTGCTGGGCGCCCACGTCATGATGGTGATGACCGTTATGTTCTTCGTATTCAGCTGCGTACTGAGCCTCTCTCCGGCTGACCTGGCTGCCGCCAAGGAACAGAACATCTCCATCCTGTCCTACCTGGCCAACCACTTCGACAACCCGGTTATCGCCACCGTGGCTCCGCTGATCGCCATGGTTGCCATCAGCAAATCCTTCCTGGGTCACTACCTGGGTGCGCAAGAGGGCATGAACGGCCTGATGGCCAAGGCGCTGCGCGAGAAGGGCAAGAACGTTGACACCAAGCAACTGAACAAAGTTACTGCCGTGTTCATGATCCTGACCACCTGGGCCATCGCTACCATCAACCCGAGCATCCTCGGCATGATTGAAGACCTGGGCGGCCCCATCATTGCCATGCTGCTGTTCCTGATGCCGATGTACGCCATCACCAAGGTGCCGGCCATGCGCAAATACGCTGGCAACATCAGCAACGGCTTCGTGACCATCATCGGCCTGATCGCCATGTCCGGTATCATCTACAAGCTGATTGCCTGATAACTCCGGTTACCTGCTTGAATGAAGAAGCCGCCTCGCAAGAGGCGGCTTTTTTTATGGCCGGGATTCAGGGCTGGGCGTTGTCGATGTTCTCCGCCTGCCAGAGGGCGTAGCCCTTGCCAGACACCGTGGTGGGCAGGTCAATCTGCATCAGGTCATTGCCGATGACGAAGGGGCCCGAGTAGCGGGCGCGCAGGCTCTGGGCCAGATCCTTCACCCCGATCTGGCCGTTGAGGCCGATATGGCTGAACACGGTCAGCGCCGGTTTGGCTTCGTTCATTACCAGGGCTGCCTGCTCGGGGGAGGCGAGGTGACCGGCGATCGCCCGGTAGCCAGGGTTGGCCTTCATGCGGGCGGCAGAGGTCATGGAGACGCAGTGCACCAGCAGATCCGCCCCTTTGGCCTCTTTCACCACCTGCGGGCTGTAGCGGGTATCGCCGGAGAGCACCACGCTGTGGCCGTGGTAGTCGATGCGATAGCCAAACGACGGCTTGATGTTGACCCCGTGGTCGTTGTCAAAGGCGGTCACCTTGACCCCATCCCGGTCGTATACCACCCCGGCAGTCACTTCATGGCTGTTGATCTTCACCCCGTCCAGCGGCGTCCCCTCATCCTTGACCCGGGTCTCGATGTCGGTGGCGTAGGCTTGCTGCAGGCCGCTCGCGAGGGCATCGGTGCCCTTGGGCCCGTAAAGCTCCATCGGCGCGTGGCGCTGGCCATAGGCCGGTTGCAGCCAGCCGGTCAGCCAGAGATCCGCCAGCCCGTTGGTGTGATCCGAGTGGAAATGGGTGAGGAAGAAGGCGTTGACCCGGCCGATGGGAATATGGAGCTGCCACAACCGGGTGGCGGAGTTGCGGCCAAAGTCGAACACCAGCTTCTGGTTGCCCGCCTCGACCAGGGTGCTGTAGCCACCACGGCTGATCTGGGGCACCGGGGTGCCGGTGCCGAGCAGGCTGACCCGGAAGATATCGGGCTGGGCTTGAGTCGCGGTCAGGGTGGCGGTGACGGGGGCGTTCTGCTGCGGGTTGATAAAGCTGCTCTCGGCAGCCTGGCTGACACCGGTGGCCAGCAGACCGACCAGCAGGGCGGCCAGATAGGTACTTTTCATGGTGATATGTCCTGATGGGTGACGTTGCTGATCACTATATTGACAACCAAAAATGCGATAAATTGGCAAAAAACTATTTCTTACTAAACTGTTGGTTGTGAATGTGGGCCGCTTGCGGCGGGCCAAATGGCCTCGAAACGTAGGCCAAGGAGAAGTTGTGGATCGATTGACCAGCATGCGTATCTTCACCCGGGTGGTGGATCTTGGCTCCTACAGCGCGGTGGCAAGCAAAGAGGGGATCAGCGCCCAGATGGTGGGCAAGCATGTGCAGGGGCTGGAGCAGTGGCTGGGGGGCAAGCTGTTTCACAAGACCACCCGCCAGCAGACCCTGACCGAGCTGGGCCAGCTCTTTCTGGCTCGCTGCCAGCGGGTGCTGGAAGAGCTGGCGCTGACCGAGTCGCTTACCCAGCACCTGCTGGCCGAGCCGGCAGGGCGGCTGCGCATCGCTGCCCCCCTCAGTTTTGGCCACCATCGGCTGGTGCCGCTGCTGCCCGCTTTTCTCGACCGTTACCCCAAGCTGGAACTGGATCTGCAGCTCACCCCGCGCTGGGTCGATCTGGTGGAGGAGGGGTTCGATGCCGCCATCCGCACCCTGCGCCCGCAGGATGAGGCGCTGATCGCCCGCCCGCTGCTGACCCAGCACTACCGCCTCTGCGCCGCCCCCGACTACCTCGCGCGTCACGGTGTGCCCCGTCATCCGGCCGATCTCGCCCGCCACCAGTGTCTGCACGGCAACTGGGGCGAGCACGAGCGCTGGCAGTTTGTCGGGGGCGATGGCCAGAGCGAGGAGGTGCGGGTCGCCTCGCGCCTTCGCATCAACCACTGGCCGGCGTTGCTGACGGCGGCGCTGGCCGGGGCTGGCATCAGCTTGCAACCAGTCGATCAGGTGCAAGGCCATATCGCCGCGGGGCTGCTGCTGCCCCTGCTCGATACCTACCGCATTCCCGCCAAGACCCTCCACTTCATCTACCCGGCGGCACGCCGGCAGGTGCTCAAGATCACCCTGCTGGGGGATTTTCTGGCGGAGGCGCTGCAACCGGACTCAGAGGCTGAATAAAGCGCTGCATATTCTTGCCATCGTGCTTAACAAAGGGGCGGGGGAGGCCTAACATGGCGGGATGTTTTTCTAGTCGGGACAAAAGGATACC
>NZ_NEVB01000134.1:0-4541 GCF_002259925.1 Aeromonas sp. A35_P
GATCAACGTAGGTGTGGGACTATTGTACGTTCATACAGTGCTTTACTGCAATTGGCACGCCAGGCTGCCATTGCCACGCAGGCTACCATTGCCACGCAGGCTGCCAGGGGCGGCGCAAACTGGTATGCTCGGCCAGATGGACACGCACTGCCGGTGGCTGCCGTGTTCACCCATCGACTCACCCCGCTCGTCAACCAACATCAGGAGGTCATGGTGGCGCTTTATTCTCTGCTGGATCAGCTGGCCATTCCCTATCAGCGCATCGATCACGCCCCCGTCTTCACCTGCGAGGAGGCCAGCCGGCTGTTGCCCAACCTGCCCGCCGCCAAGACCAAGAACCTCTTCCTGCGCGACCCCAAGAGCGAGCGGCTGTTTCTGGTGGTGACCCCTGAGCAGAGCCGGGTCGATCTCAAGGCACTGGCGAGCGCCCTTGGCGTCAAGCGGCTGAGCTTCGGCTCGCCCGAGCGACTGGAATCCGTGCTCGGCCTCACCCCGGGCTCGGTCACCCTGCTCGCCATGGTGCGCGACAGTGAGAGCGCGGTGGAGCTGGTGGTGGATGAGACTATCTGGCAGGCCGAGCGGGTGCAGTGCCACCCGCTGGTCAATACCGCCACCCTGCTTATTCGCCTCGACGACGTGCGCCGTCTGCTGGCCCACCTCGGCCGGGAAGCCACCGTCATGCGGCTGCCGATGGTGGTCGACTGAGGTCGACATGAACAGGGAATGTCCCCCGTCACTCCCCGTCCCTGATTAATCGTGTCAGCCGCCGGCAACTGGTGGTGTTGGCACTATCCTGCCCAGACCATCCAAGCCATTGCTCAACGGCACAATTCATGCTGTGATCCGCCCCAGTCACCCGGCCCTGAGACCACAGCGCCGTTACCGGCAGGAAGAGCCCACACCCTTGATGCAGAGTCTGTTTTCCTCGGCCCAATTGCTGAGCCTGGTGCTGTTTGTCAGCCTGTCCCACGTCGGGGTCGCGGCCATTTTCGCCTACCTGTGGCATACCCAGCGACCGCTGCGCGCCCTGCTCTACTGGTCGGCCAGCGAGCTGGCCATCGCCGCCGCCTTTGGCTGCCTGCTGCTGCGCCCCCTCACGGGGGAGACGTCCCTTGCCAATATCCTGCTCACCAACCTGCTGATCATCGCCACCCCTCTGCTCTATGAGCGGGGCCTGCGCCACTTTTTCCGGCGCGAGGCCGACCGCTTCGGCTGGCTCTGCCCGCTCCTCGCCCTGGCCGGCTTTCTGCTGTTTGCCCTGATTGCCTCGCAGCAACCGCTGGCCGATGTGCACAGCCGGATCATCACCCTCTCCGGCGTGCTCTCGCTGCAGATTGGCCTGCTGCTGTGGCAGCTCTGGCGCTACCAGCGGCTGGCCCCCGCCTACCGGGTGCTGCGCTTCGCCATCCTGCTGCTCGCCCTGCAACTGGCTCTGCAGCTGCTCAGGATGGCCAAGCATCAGTGGTGGCCGGAGTCGGCTGCCTCCAGCCTGACCGACCCCCTGCTCGGCCCGGTGATCCTGCTCAGCCTGCTCTTTACCATTGCCCGCAGCTTCATCCTGCTGAGCCTGGTGCACACCCGCCAGCAGCAGGCCATGCTCGCCACCCAGCGCGAGCTGGAGCGGCGCGCCAACCAGGATGCCCTGACCGGGCTGGACAGCCGCCACCATTTCGAGCAGCAGCTGGCGGCGCGGGCCTGCCGCAGCGCTCGCCCCTGGCAGCTGCTGCTGATCGACCTGGACAACTTCAAGCAGATCAACGACCGCCACGGCCATCCCGCCGGCGATGCCATGCTGCGGGCGGTGGGGCGAGTGATCCGGGAGAGCCTGCCGCCGGCGGCACTGGCCGGGCGCCTCGGTGGCGACGAGCTGGCGCTGCTGGTGATGGAGACGCCGCAGACGCTGCCTGGCTACTGCCACACCCTGCAACAGGGGGTCACCGAGGCCATCCGCTCGCTGGCTGGCGGCCCCATCGGCCTCAGCATGGGGCTGACTTCGCTGCAGACGGGAGAGAGCTTCGAGCAGGCCTATCTGCGAGCGGATCAGGCGCTCTATGCCGCCAAGCAGAGCGGGCGCATGCGCGCCTGCATTCGCGAGTCCCACCACAGCGAGCCACGCCTGCTGCAAGCGGCAGAGCTGCACCCGTGACAGCCGTCATCGAGTGCCGGGCCGCTCGGCTGACCGACGCCCCCGCCTACCGCCGCTACGTGGCCGAGTGTGGCGCCGCCGGCCTGCCCCTCTATCAGGTGGCGCAATTCGACCCGGATCAGTGGCTGCAGGATCTGCTCGCCCACGCCGCTGGTGAGCGCCTGCCGCCGGACTACCCGCCCACCACCACCTATTTTGCCCTCAAGGGGGAGGAGATCCTCGCCACCTTGCGCCTGCGCCACGGCGACACCCCGGCGACCCGCCAGTGGCTCGGCCACATCGGTTACGAGACCCGCCCCTCCCGCCGCGGTGAAGGGGTGGCCCGCACCCTGCTCGGCTGGCTGCAACGCCATGTCCTGACCGGCCCCGTGCTCATCAGCTGTGACGAGGCGAATCCCGCCTCCCTCAAGGTCATTGCCGCCGCCGGCGGGCAATGGCTGGATCGCCGCTACCATGCCGGCGATCGCTGCTGGGTGAACTTTTACCGGATCCAGCCCCACCCCCCCGCCAGCAAGGCGCCGCTGACTCGCAGCCATAAAAAGAGCGCCCGCAGGCGCTCAGTCGTCTCTTGGTTGCAGGAGCATGGGCGTCAGTAGCCCTCCTCCTGCTCCGCCTTCAGCCGCGCCTGGCGGGCCAGGGCTTCCTCCTCGGCGCTCTCGATTTCGTGCAGTACGGCGTCAAGATCCACCCGCTCGTTGCTCTCTTCGAACAACCCGGTCAGTTCGCTGTCGGGGGTGAGCTTGCCATCTTCATAGAGGGCCCACATCTCCCTGGCGTAACGGGTCTTGAGCAGCTCGGGGGCATACATGCCGTAGTAGTTACGCATGTTGTCGACGTCCCGCTCCAGCATGGCCTTCGCCTGGTTGTTGGCGGCGGCATCCACCACCTGGGGCAGGTCGATGATGACCGGGCCCTCTTCATCCACCAGCACGTTGAACTCCGACAGGTCGCCGTGAATGAGGCCGGCGCAGAGCATGCGCACCACGTAGCGGATCACCCTAGCGTGGTCGGCCAGCGCCTGTTCGCGGCTGAGGGCCACGTCGTTGAGGCGGGGCGCCACGTTGCCATCGGCATCGGTCACCAGCTCCATCAAGAGCACGCCGTCGAGGCAGACATAAGGCCGCGGCACCCGCACGCCGGCGGCAGCCAGCTTGAACAGGGCATCCACCTCGGTGTTCTGCCACACCTCTTCGTGCTGCTTGCGGCCGTACTTGGAGCCTTTCTCCATGGCACGGGCATCGCGGCTGCTGCGCACCCGGCGCCCTTCCTGATAGACCACCGCCTGCTTGAAGCTGCGCTTGGCGGCCTCCTTGTACACCTTGGCGCAGCGGATCTCGTCGCCGCAGCGCACCACGTAAACATCGGCCTCTTTGCCGCTCATCAGCCGGCTGATCACCTCGTCAACCAGGCCGTCGTCAACCAGAGGTTGGATTCGATTTGGAGTTTTCATGCCCGCCCTTTCACCCTGTGTGCGCTCCCGAAGATAGCCTCTTCCGGTGCGCTTGCCTATTCCAGATTGTGCCGTGTCACCGGCGCCCTGGCGCCGATCCTTCCATTGCGTCAGTTTTCGGGGGGCAGGTCGCCGCGGATCCGCTTAATGCCCTCTTCGTAGAAACCCTCGTGCCCCTGGGGATGCTCCATGGTCTCGAAGATCTTGAGGAACCACATGTACTGCTCCGGGTGCTGGCGCAACTGCTGCTCCACCATGTCGTTCATGGCGCGAACGTCGGCCTCCAGATCGGTGCCGGGATAGGGATCGAAGGGGGCCTCGATCTCCAGCCGGTAGCAGCCCTCCTCCTCGTCATAGCAAGCGAGGATGGGCACCGCCTTGGCGCCGGTCAGCTTGACCAGCTTGGGCAGGGCCGGCAGGGTCGCCTTGGGGTGGCCGAAGAAGGGCACGAAGATGCTGGCCTCGCGGCCGTGATCCTGATCCGGCAGGTAGAAGAAGCTGGCGCCGCCGCGGATGGCCTTGATGGCCGGCTTGATGCCGGCACTGCGCTCATACACCTTGCCCCCCTTGGCCCGCTCGCGGTTGATGTACCAGTCGAAGACCTGATCCTTGGCGCTCTTCATCATGGTGCACATGGACATGCCCTGGATGACGAAGTAGCGGCCTATCATGTCGACCGCCCAGGTGTGGGGCACCACCAAGATCATCGGCCGGCCGGCGGCCCGCTCTGCCTCGATGTGCTCCCAGCCGCGCACCTTGATGCGGCCGGCCAGGTGATCGGCGCTGCGCAAGGTCAGCTCGGCAAAGCCCATGAAAGTCTTGAGCCCCACCCGGATCGATTTCAGCAACAGGGCCTGACGGCCCGCCTCGTCAAGCTCGGGAAAGCAGATCTTGAGGTTGGTGTCGGCGATATAGGCCTGCTTCCTGGACAGGCGCAGCAAATGG
>NZ_NEVB01000135.1:0-4510 GCF_002259925.1 Aeromonas sp. A35_P
GATAGCCTGGTCCAGGGAGAGTTTGGCAAACAGACGCATTGAGGCAATTTCGTAGAGTGCGTCCTCCATGGCGCCGTCGCTGAGGTTGTACCACTGCTGCATACAGTGAATGCGGAGCATGGTATCGAGTGGGTAGGGACGACGCCCGTTACCAGCTTTGGGATAGACGGGTTCGATGACCCCCAGCATCCTTGGCCATGGGAGCACAGCCTCCATGCGAGCCAAGAATATCTCTTTACGGGTTTTACGGCGTTTGCCATTGAACTCGCAGTCCGCGAAGGTGAGCTGGTGACTCATGCTGAACCTCATCCCTGATGCCAAGTGGGGTTCATGATCTCACATCAAGGACTTGTTCGCACTTTCCTTTACGAACCTTAAGGTCGATCTGCTTGTTGGCGTACACTTCGCCAAACCGCTTATCGATACCCCTTAATTCGATGGCATAGCGATCTGTCTGGTCCATGATGCAGTCCTTGCGGGTCATGAAAAGAGACTAAAAACCGGCCCGTGCGGGCCGGTCGTTGGGTTGAGAGTAGTAGCGGTTACTCAGTATTTGCAGGTGCTGTCGCTCATATAGTCGTGCACCTTGACCTTGCCGGAGATGATCTCGGCCTTGATGGCCTCCACCTTGGCTTTCATCTCGGGGGTGATCAGCTTCTCGTTGTCTTTGTCGAGTGCCCAATCCACCCCGCCCTCGGCCAGACCCAGGTTCTTGATACCCGGTTTCCAGGTGCCCTTGGCGGCGTCATCCCAGGTCTGGTAGGCGGCCAGGCCCACCGACTTGACCATGGAGGTCAGCATGGTGCCCGGTTGCAGGTGGTTCTGGTTGGAATCCACGCCGATGGCCAGCTTGCCTTCGTCCTTGGCGGCCTGGTAAACACCGATGCCGGTACCGCCGGCGGCGGCATAGACAACATCGGCGCCCTTGGCGAACTGGGACTTGGCCAGCTCGGCACCCTTGGCCGGGTCAGCAAACGCTGCCGGGGTGGAGCCGGTCATGTTCTGGAACACTTCGATCTTCGGATTGACGTACTTGGCGCCCTGCTCGTAGCCGCACTCGAACTTGCGGATCAGCGGGATGTCCATGCCGCCCACGAAGCCGACCTTGCCGCTCTTGGAGGCGATGGCCGCCAGCGCGCCCACCAGGAAGGAACCTTCATGCTCCTTGAAGATGACGGACTGGACGTTCGGCTTGTCGACCACCATGTCGATGATGGTGAACTGGGTGTTCGGGAACTCGGTCGCGACCTTCTCTACCGCGGAACCCATGTTGAAGCCGACGGCCACGATCGGGCCATTGCCACGGCTGGCCAGACGACGCAGACCCTGCTCACGCTGGGCTTCGTTCTGGGGTTCGAACTCCTTGACCTTGACGCCTTTGTCCTTGTTGTAGACTTCGACGCCATTGCGGAACACGGCTTCGTTGAACGATTTGTCGAATTTGCCTGCGGTGTCGTAGATGACGGCGGGCTGGGAGGCTGCCTGGGCAGAAAGGGCAGCGAGAGTGAGGGCGGCAACGGTGGCCAGCTTGAGCACTTTAGTCACGATCGTATCCTTGATTGTTATGTGAGGGTCCACAACCTGCCGGGGCAGGCCATAAAGCACGCCGGCTAACTGTAAGTGAGCCGTGGTACGGGTCAAGGAGATCATAAAGGAAAAACGTTTGCGTTAACGGTTTGAAATATAAGCAAATGACTTTATAAGTTGTTGTTTTGATGCCTGTTTTTAGATTTAAATTCTGTGAATAATTGGCTCCAAATGACATTTCTGTTTGTATTCATGAGGTTATAAGCAAGCGTTTTCCTGAAATCGGCCAAAAAGTGGCTTCCAATGGTGCCAACTGATGGATTTTTCTCTGTGGTCAGGCCTCCGCTCGGGGTAGCAGAGAAGCGGGCCGTGGTGATCACCACTACGCCGATTTGGTCTGCGGCGCCGCAGGTCGTATAATCCCCGCCTGTATAAATAAACAGGAGTGGTGATGGACGTTTCAACCCTGCTCGACGGGCTCAATGACAAGCAAAGAGACGCGGTGGCGGCCCCCCGTTGCAACCTGCTGGTGCTGGCCGGTGCCGGTTCGGGCAAGACCCGGGTGCTGGTGCACCGTATCGCCTGGCTGATGCAGGTGGAACGCTGTTCACCCTTCTCCATCATCGCGGTGACCTTTACCAACAAGGCGGCGGCCGAGATGCGCGGCCGGGTCGAGAAGGTGATAGGCGACGGCGTGCGCGGCATGTGGATCGGCACCTTCCACGGCATCGCCCACCGCTTGCTGCGGGCCCACCATCTGGATGCGGGGCTGCCGCAGGATTTCCAGATCCTCGACTCCGACGACCAGTACCGTCTCATTCGCCGGGTGCTCAAGGCGCTCAACCTCGACGAGAAGCACTGGGCCCCGCGCGCCGTGATGGGCTACATCAACGGCAAGAAGGACGAGGGACTGCGCCCCGGCGACATCGACCTCTACGGCGACCCTGTCACCCGCACCTATCAGCAAATCTACAAGACCTATCAGGAGACCTGCGATCGCTCCGGGCTGGTGGATTTTGCCGAACTCTTGCTGCGCGCCCACGAGCTGTGGCTGAACAAGCCCCACATCCTCGAGCACTACCGCGATCGCTTCCAGAACATCCTGGTGGACGAGTTCCAGGATACCAACGGCATCCAGTACGCCTGGCTGCGTATGCTGGCAGGGGATTCCGGCAAGGTGATGATCGTCGGCGACGATGACCAGTCCATCTACGGCTGGCGCGGCGCCAAGATTGAAAACATCCAGCGCTTCCTGACCGACTATCAGGGCGCCGAGACCATCCGCCTCGAGCAGAACTACCGCTCCACCGCCAACATTCTGAAAGCGGCCAACTGCGTCATCGCCAACAACGCCGAGCGCCTTGGCAAAGAGCTGTGGACCGAGGGGGCCGATGGCGAGCCGATTTCGCTGTACGCCGCCTTCAACGAGGTGGATGAGGCCCGCTTCGTGGTCGGCCGCCTCAAGGACTGGAAGGAGAAGGGGGGCTTGCTCGCCGACTGTGCCATCCTCTATCGCTCCAACGCCCAGTCGCGGGTGCTGGAAGAGGCGCTGATGCAGGACGCCATGCCCTATCGCATCTACGGCGGCCTGCGCTTCTTCGAGCGCCAGGAGATCAAAGACGCCATGGCCTACCTGCGCCTTATCAACAACCGTGGTGACGACGCCAGCTTCGAGCGGGTGGTCAACACCCCGACCCGCGGCATCGGCGATCGCACCCTCGAGATACTGCGAAACAACGCCCGCGATCAGGGCCAGAACCTGTGGCAATCGGCCAAGGCGCTGCTCAACGACAAGGTGCTGACCGGTCGCGCCGGCAACGCGGTGCGCGGCTTTGTGGAGTTGATCGACGCGCTGGAGGAGCAGGTTTCCATGCTGCCGCTGCACCAGCAGGCGGATATCGCCATCCAGAACTCCGGCCTCAAGGCGATGTATCTGGCGGAAAAAGGCGAGAAATCCCAGGCGCGGGTAGAGAACCTGGACGAACTGGTCACCGCCTGCCGCCAGTACCAGCGCCCGGACGAGCTGGAGGACATGAGCGATCTCTCCGCCTTCCTCGCCCACGCGGCGCTGGAGTCCGGCGAGAATCAGGCTGACGAATACGCCGACGCGGTGCAACTGATGACCCTGCACAGCGCCAAGGGGCTGGAGTTCCCGCTGGTGCTGCTGGTCGGCGTGGAAGAAGGCATGTTCCCCAGCCAGCAATCCACCGAGGAGTCGGGCCGGCTCGAGGAGGAGCGCCGCCTCTGTTACGTCGGCATGACCCGCGCCATGGAGAAGCTCTACATTTGTTATGCCGAGAGCCGCCGCATCTACGGCCGCGAGATGTTCCACAAGCCGAGCCGCTTTATCCGCGAGATGCCTGCCGAGTGTCTGGAAGAGATCCGGCTGCGCACTCAGGTCAGCCGCCCCACCCAGTACGGCCGCTTTAGCCAGAACGAGGTGCAGCAGAGCTTCGACGCCAGCGGCATCAAGCTCGGCCAGCGGGTGCTCCATCCGAAATTCGGGGAGGGGATAGTGCTCAACTTCGAAGGGGTCGGCCAGCAGAGCCGGGTGCAGATCCAGTTCGACGACGTCGGCGCCAAGTGGCTGGTGACGGCGTATGCCAGATTGGAAGCGCTTTGATTTCTTATGCCTTCCTGATTACCCATGACCCTCAGCCAGCTTCAAGAGCCGATATGGCATCGGAGGGCTTGCCACGACTGCATGCCCCAATTCAACCAACATGCTTTTGAGGTCAAAACGATGATTAAACCGGAAGCAGTATTCAGCAAGATGTCTCGGTAAATGCTTCGCTCCGAGCGTATGGCAACTGCCCCGCAGCGAGTTCTTCACATTCCCTATCATCGTGTTTACCCAGTTGAATGCCGGATGATCCAGCAAGTCAAGGTTGCCCCCGGTGACAACACCCAGGTGCTCACAATTGGCCTCCTTCACCGCCCTGAAACAGGCCAATCCATCGGATATCACCGCGCTACCACTGGC
>NZ_NEVB01000136.1:0-4486 GCF_002259925.1 Aeromonas sp. A35_P
GCCTAGGCCCAGGGCTGGGTGATGACGTCGGGGCTGACATGATGAAAGCGGGTCTCTGGTTCTGGTGTTTATGGGGGCTGTTGTTGGCGGCATCTCCCCAGGCGGTTGCCGTCGCTTCGCTCAACATGGTCTATTTCGATGATTTTGCCCCCTACTCATGGCGTGACGAGGAGGGCAAGATGCGCGGCCTCATGGTGGATGTGATGGACAGGGTCGGGCTCGAGCTTGGGGTTCAGGCGCATCATGAGGGATATCCCTGGTTGCGGGCGCAGAAACTGGTCCGTGCCGGTCAAGCCGACGGCTTCGTCACCGTGCCGACCCGGGAGCGGCGAGCCTATACCCGGGTGGTCGAAGCCCCGGTGGCCTTCTCCCCCTTGACCCTGTTCACGCAAACCGGGCATCCGGCCCTGGCCCGTCTCAACCAGGCCCGCGCCTTGAGCGATCTCAAGGCGTTCACCATTCTCGACTACATCGGCAATGGCTGGGGCAAGGAGAACTTGGTCGGTTTCAAGGTCCATCTCACCAGCAATGTGGACAATGTCTTCAAGATGCTGGCGGCCGGTCGGGGGGATCTGATGATCACGGATCCTCTGGTGGCGCGCTTCAAGCTGGCCCAGCTGGGATTGGCGGGGACGATCACGGAAGTTCCCCTGCAACTGGAGCTGACGCCGCTCCACCTCTGTATTGCCAACTCATCCCCCTTCGCCGCCAGGGTGGACGAGTTGACTCGCATCTTGGCGCGACTACGGCAAAGTGGCGAGCTGGCCAGGATGGAGGCTCGCTATCGCTGAGCCCCATGCTGAGGAGTGGACCGGCAGGGAGGGTTGAATCGCCCTGTCGGTGTGGGCGCTGGCTGGATCAGCCCGCAGCAGGGAGTGGCAAGGGCGCGCCTGGCAGGCAGGGGGCCGGGGTTGGCGCAGGTAGCCTCTCCTGACTGAGCGGGGTGCGTGCCATGACCCCGGCCAGCCAGTGGTGATCGAGGGGGATGGCATTGCGATCGCCGATCACCAGATTGAGGTGCTGGGCACCGAGGCAGCCGTAGCGGGCGGGATCGGTCTGGGTAAAGAGGCCGAGGCAGGGCACGCCGCTGGCGGCGGCCAGGTGCAACGGCCCGGTGTCGCCGCTGACGAAGAGGGAGAGACCGCCGGCAAAGCGGGCCAGCTCGCTCAGGCTGGAGAGGGCAACCTGCACGTCCCCCAGTGGTGGCTGGGGATCGGCGGGATCCTCAAGCTGGATCAGCAGGGCGCTGGGGTAGTGGCGGCGCAGATCCCCGAGCAACCGTTGCCACTGGGGCAGGGAGAGCCCCTTGCCCTTGCGGGCACCGGTGAAAAAGCCGATGAGCGGCCGTTCCGGGTAGTCCTGCTTGAGTGCCAACAGCCGCGGGCTGGCGCTGTGCAACAAGCTGCCGAGCTCAATCTGATCGGTGAGATGAGCGTGCATGCCGAGCAGTTGCAGCGGCAGGTGCTGCGAATGACCAGGATCCGCTGGGGAGGCTGGCTGCCGGCCGGCAGTCGGCCTTGACGCGCGAGCCAGGCGAGGGCGGCCCGCTCCAGCCCGGCGGTCCAGCAGCGGCGCTGACCGTCGAAGCGGCGCAGGGCATCTCTGATAGTGCTCATAAGTAGTGGCTCCGTGCATGAATATGGCCTCAAGGTGACACGACATTTCTTAAGCCGAGGTTAAGAAAAGAGAAAAATGAGGGGGGTACGCCATTTTTTGTAAGAATTTGTTGCTGAGTCACAGTTTCAACGTGCTCGGATGGAACAGGGGTGTTTCCGTATTATTCCTGTTCTCCTGGGGCGGGGTGGCTGAGCGGAGTAGACCGCATCTCCTGGTGGTATTTGCCCGCGGTATGTCGTTAAAATCGCGCATTTGAAATGAATGTTATCCTCGCAGGAGCCCCATGCAGTTCAGGGATTTCTTTCCGGTATCCACCAATACCAGTCTCAAAGAGAGTTGTTACGGCGCCCTGGGCGCCTTCATCGGGCTGTTGGGAACCGCCCTCTTGTGCCGCTGGGGGCTAGGGCTTGAGGTCCACTGGCTGATCGCCCCCATGGGGGCTTCTGCCGTGCTGCTGTTTGCGGCGCCAGCCAGTCCGTTGGCCCAGCCCTGGTCCATCCTGGTGGGCAACGGGGTGTCGGCGCTGATGGGGGTGCTGAGTGCCAGCCTGGTGGCGGATCCGGCGCAGGCCTCAGCCCTTGCCGTGATGCTGGCCATCGCCGCCATGTTGCTCACCCGCAGCCTGCATCCGCCCGGCGGCGCCGTGGCCTTGACCGCGGTCATCGGCGGCGAGGGGATCCGCCAGCTCGGGGTGGGCTATGTGCTGCTGCCGGTGCTGCTCAATTCGCTGTTGTTGCTGCTACTGGCGCTCTGCTACAACCGGCTGCTGGGACGGCGCTACCCCAACAGTGGTCAGGCCCGGCCCAACCGCCACCAGACCGCCGATCCCCAGCCGAGCGAGCGGGTGGCGACCCAGGCGGCGGACATCGACTTTGCGCTGGAGAAGCATGGCGAGCTGCTCGACATCAGTCGCCAGGATCTGCAGGTGCTGCTGCAGGAGGCCCAGCTGCACGCCTTGCGAGGACGGGTAGGTACGGTGCGGGTGCAGGAGGTGATGTCGCGGGATCTGATCCTGATAGCGGCGCAGCAGCCGGCCATGGCGGCCTGGCAACGGCTCTCCCACCATCAGGTCAAGGCGCTGCCGGTGGTGGACGAGGCCGGCAGACTGACCGGCATCATCACCCTGCACGACCTGATGATCGACCGGGCGCTGCAACAGCCGCGAGGCGCAGCGGATCTGGCCGAGCTGCTGGTCGCGGACCTGATGACCCGCAACGTGTCGACCGCCCGCCACGATCAGCCGCTCTACGATCTGGTGGGGGCCTTCTCCGATGGCGGCCTGCACCACATGCCGGTGGTGGATGGCGAGCAGCTGGTGGGGATCCTGACCCAGTCGGACATGGTGGCGGCGCTGTTCAACCTGGCGCTGCACCCGGCGCAGGGCGAAACCGGCGCGTCGGTCAGCCCATAAGCAAGGCCCCTCGCGGGGCCTTTTTGTTGTCTGTGCCTTGGCACTGCATGGCTGAACAAACCGAACAAGGTCAAAGAACGAGGGAGTGCCAGGCACTCCCTCTTTGGGATGAAACGGGAAGAGACGGAGGACTAGGCTCAGCCGTAGCGGGCCAGGGTGAGCCCTTCGTCGCTGATGGCGGTGTCGCTGCCGCTGATGAGGTCGCACAGCAGCTGGCCCGAGCCCGCCGCCATGGTCCAGCCCAGGGTGCCGTGGCCGGTGTTGAGCCAGAGGCCGGGGATGGGGCTCGGGCCCACCAGCGGGGTGCCGTCCGGCGTCATGGGACGCAGCCCGGTCCAGAAGTCGGCGCGGCTGATGTCGCCCCCCTCAGGGAAGAGATCACCGACCACCATGGCCAGGGTGTCGTGCCGTTTCGGGTTGAGGGCCAGGTTGTAGCCTGACAGCTCCGCCATGCCGCCGACCCGGATCCGCTCATCGAAACGGGTGATGGCCACCTTGTAGGTTTCGTCCAGTACGGTGCTGCGCGGCGCAGCCTCGGCGTTGATCATCGGCAGGGTGAGGGAGTAGCCCTTGACCGGGTAGACCGGCAGATCGAGCCCGAGCGGGCGCAGGAAGCCGGTGGCATAGCTGCCGAGGGCACAGACGATGGCGTCGGCCTTGAAGCGCTGCTCGCCGGCCCGCACCGCCACGGCGCGTCCCTGCGCCAGCTCGATCTCGTCGATGGCGCAGTTGAACACGAACTTGACCCCCAGTCGCTGCGCTTCTGCTGCCATGGCCTTGGTGAAGCGGAAGCAGTCGCCAGTCTCGTCCCCCGGCAGGCGCAGGCCGCCCACTATCTTGCCACGTACCCGGGCCAGCGCCGGCTCTGCCCCTTCACAGCCATCGGCATCGAGGGACTGATAGGGCACGCCGTACTCTTCCAGCACTTCGATGTCGCGTTTGCTGGCATCGAGCTGGGCCTGACTGCGGAACAGTTGCAGGGTGCCGAGCTGGCGCCCCTCGTAGTCCAGCGCCAGCTCGTCGCGCAGCAGTTTCATGCAGTCGCGGCTGTATTCGGCCAGACGCACCATGCGCCCCTTGTTGACCGCATAGGCCGCCGGGGTGCAGTTGGCAAACATCTTTAGCATCCAGCGCAGCTGGAAGGGATCCGAGGTCGGCCGCACCGTGAAAGGGGCGTGTTTTTGCAGCAGCCACTTGGCGGCCTTGAGGGGAATGCCGGGGGCCGCCCAGGGGGCCGCGTAACCGGGGGAGATCTGGCCGGCATTGGCGTGGCTGGTTTCAAGGGCCACCCCGTCACGCCGCTCCAGCAGGGTCACCTTGTGACCCGCCTTGGCCAGATACCAGGCGCTGGTCACGCCGACCACGCCACCACCGAGTACCACTATGTCCATCTTGTCTCTCCTTGACTGGGGCCCTCACATTAATCAGCCGCCACAGGATATTCAACTGGTGTAGATA
>NZ_NEVB01000137.1:0-4463 GCF_002259925.1 Aeromonas sp. A35_P
CATTAACTGCTTCACTAAGGATAGGAAACTTATTGGGAAATAAAATTTGATCTATGAAATCTCTTTGTCGTCATCCTGATCCTGCCCCATAAAAAACGCCTCCACTTGGGAGGCGTTTGACTATCTATCGGGCGCTCAGGCGGCTCTGTGATAGGCCGATGGCTCGAACAGGGCCTTGTTGGCGACCAGCTCGATGGGATCAAAATCATCGACGTTGATGGTGCGCAGACGGCTCTCTTCGGCGCGGCGCAACAGGTCCGCTTCGGTCTGGTTGAGTACCCCTAGCGTCAGGCCGGCTTCCGCCACCTTGTCCAGCTGCATAAACGGACGCTTGATGCCGTCAGCCTTGCATACTTTCTCAAACAGCGGCTCGGCAGAGAGCACGTCGTCCAGCGCCTGCTCCAGCAGACCGAAGGGGTTGCCCTCTTCGCGGGTGAGATACTGACCCTGAGCCAGTCGACTGCGGGTTTCGCTCGGGGTTTGCAGCAGGCGGGCTACCTGGTTGTCCAGCTTGTCGCTCGGACGTTTCAGGTCGCGCCCCAGTGGCAGCACGATGACGCGCAGAGCCAACCCAATCCAGCGGTTCGGGAAGTTGCGCAGCAGCTCGTCGATAGCCTCCTGTGCCTTGAACAGGGCATCTTGTAGCGCCCAGTGCAAGAGCGGCAGATCGGCGTGCTGACGACCCTCATCCTGATAGCGCTTGAGGGCGCTGGAGGCCAGATAGAGCTGACTCAGCACGTCGCCGAGGCGGGCAGAGACCCGCTCCTTGCGCTTGAGCTCGCCGCCCAGAGTGCCCATCGCCATGTCCGACAGGAACGCCAGGTTGGCAGAGAGGCGGGAGAGCTGCTGGTAGTAGCCCTTGGTCTGATCCATGAACGGCGTGGCGGCGAAGCGGGCACCTGTCAGACCCAGCCAGAAGCTGCGTACCAGGTTGCTGATAGCAAAGCCGACGTGGCTGAATACCGCCTTGTCGAAGTCCTTGAGGGCCTGCTCCTGATCCGGGTGGCTGGCCGCCAGCATTTCGGGCAGCACGTACGGGTGGCAGCGGATGGCGCCCTGACCGTAGATGATCATGCTGCGGGTCAGGATATTGGCCCCTTCCACCGTGACGGCGATGGGCGCGCCCTGATAGCCACGGGCCAGGTAGTTATTGGGGCCCATGCAGATGGCCTTGCCGCCGTGGATGTCCATGGCATCGATGATGCACTTCTGGGCACGGTCGGTGAGGTGGTACTTGACGATGGCGGAGATGACCGAGGGTTTCTCGCCAAGGTCGATACCGGTCACGGTCAGCTTGGCGGCGGCGCCCATAATGTAGGCGTTGCCGCCGATGCGGGCCAGTGGCTCTTCAATGCCTTCCATCTTGCCAATGGGCAGCTTGAACTGGCGACGGATGCGGCTGTAGGCGCCGCTCGCCAGGGCCAGCATCTTGACGCCACCGGTGCTGTTGGAGGGCAGGGTGATGCCGCGCCCGACCGACAGGCATTCGACCAGCATGCGCCAGCCCTGACCGGCCATGGCTGGGCCGCCGATGATGAAGTCGAGCGGGACGAACACGTCCTTACCGCGGGTCGGGCCATTCTGGAACGGCACGTTGAGCGGGAAGTGGCGACGGCCGATCTCGACCCCCTTGATGTGGGTCGGAATGAGGGCGCAGGTGATGCCGAGCTCTTCCTCGTCACCCAGCAGGTGCTCGGGGTCACGCAGCTTGAAGGCGAGGCCCAGTACGGTGGCGATGGGGGCCAGCGTGATGTAGCGCTTGTTCCAGGTCAGGCGCATGCCGAGTACTTCTTTTCCTTCCCACTCGCCCTTGCAGACGATTCCGAAGTCAGGGATGGAGCCTGCGTCAGAGCCCGCTTCCGGGCTGGTGAGGGCGAAGCAGGGGATCTCCTTGCCGACCGCCAGACGTGGCAGGTAGTAATCCTTCTGCTCATCGGTGCCATAGTGTTGCAGCAGCTCGCCCGGGCCCAGCGAGTTGGGCACGCCGACGGTGGAGGCGAGTACGGCGCTGGCGCCACACAGCTTTTGCAGCACGCAGGACTGGGCGTAGGCGGAGAACTCCAGGCCACCGTACTTCTTCTTGATGATCATGGCGAAGAACTTGTTGTCCTTCAGGTATTGCCATACCTCGGGGGAGAGATCGGCCCGCTCATGGGTCACTTCCCAGTCGTTGACCATGCGGCACACCTCTTCCACCGGGCCGTCCAGAAAGGCCTGCTCTTCGGCAGAGAGGGTGCTGACCGGGATGGCGTGCAGCTTTTTCCAGTCCGGGTTGCCGGCAAACAGGTCGGCTTCCCACCAGGTGGTGCCCGCCTCAATGGCCTCTTTTTCGGTGCGGGACATCTCCGGCATGATGGATTTGTAGAGTTTGAACAGCGGCTTGGTCAGTTGATTGCGACGAAAATCCACCAGATTGAGGGGAATGGCGATCACCGCAAACAGTACCCAGACCAGCAGGGGAACGTGGCCATAAAGGGTGCCGGCAATCAGGGCTGCCGCCGTGGCAAGCGTGGAGGTGAACAGAGACGCCCGGCGATAAGCCATGGCGCCGATCACCAGGATCACTCCGAGCAGAGTGAGGGTCGTCGTCATTTTTCGCTCCTTGCATGAGTTGCCGAAATTGGGTGAACTGGGGGTTAACTGATCCAGAGGTCTGACCTGTTGGATATGGCCTCTGTTGTAATTCATACGCACAAACTTATCAAGCTGTTTACAAGCTTGTTACCTTGGCTCTGTGATCGGCATAACGTAGTGCCGGCGCCATCTTGACGGGCGGGGGGCGACTCCGGGATTGGCTTGTGCGACAATGGCGCCGCCCATATTTTGGAAGAGACATCATGTACCAAGAACTGATCCGCAATGAATTGACCGAAGCTGCCGGCGTGCTCCAGGCGTTCCTGGCAGATGAGCAAAATCTGAAGAACATCGAAGCGGCCGCTAGGCTGCTCGCTGACTCCTTCAAGCAGGAAGGCAAGGTACTCTCCTGTGGCAACGGTGGCTCCCACTGCGACGCCATGCACTTTGCCGAAGAGCTGACCGGTCGTTATCGCGAGAACCGCCCCGGCTACGCCGGCATCGCCATCTCCGATCCCAGCCACCTCTCCTGTGTGTCCAACGACTTTGGTTACGACTACGTCTTCTCCCGCTATGTGGAAGCGGTCGGCCGTCGCGGCGACGTGCTGCTCGGCATCTCCACCAGCGGCAACTCCGGCAATATCCTGAAGGCCATCGAGGCGGCTCGTGCCAAGGGCATGAAGGTGATCGCGCTGACCGGCAAGGATGGCGGCAAGATGGCCGGTCTGGCCGATGTGGAGATCCGGGTGCCGCACTTCGGCTATGCCGACCGCATTCAGGAAGTGCACATCAAGGTGATCCACATCCTGATCCAGCTGGTCGAAAAAGAGATGGCCAAGTAAGGATGTGATCCCGCGCCGGAACCGCTGAATCCTGCGGGTTTATGTTCCGGCCGGCGTGATCCGGTGCAAGAGGTCGGTCGGCAAGGCTCTGCATTCCCTGCCGGGCGACCCCTTGAACGAGCAACGATCAAGTAAGCAAGGAGCCCGCAGCCTATGTGCGAACTGCTCGGCATGAGTGCCAATGTGCCGACCGATATCTGCTTCAGCTTCACCGGCCTGATGCTGCGAGGCGGCAAGACGGGACCCCACAAGGATGGCTGGGGCATCACCTTCTACGAAGGGAAGGGCTTTCGAACCTTCAAGGATCCCGAACCCAGCGCCCAGTCCCCCATCGCCAGGCTGGTACAGGCACTGCCCATCAAGAGCCGCGCCGTGGTCAGCCATATTCGCCAGGCCAACCGTGGCTGTGTGTCGCTGGAAAATACCCACCCCTTTACCCGTGAACTGTGGGGCCGTTACTGGACCTTTGCCCACAACGGTCAGTTGACCGGTTACAAGAAGCTGGCCACCGGGCGACACAAGCCGGTGGGGGATACCGACAGCGAGCACGCTTTCTGCTGGTTGCTCGAGCGGTTGGAGCAGAAATACCCCAGACGTCCTGCCAACTTTCCCGCCATGTTCCGCTATCTGGCGACCCTGTGCGACGAACTGCGCAGCCTCGGGGTATTCAACATGTTGTTGTCTGATGGGGAGTTCGTGATGACCTATTGCAGCAACAACCTCTACTGGTTGACCCGGCGAGCCCCGTTTGGTGAGGCCCGTCTGCTGGATGATGATGTCGCCATCGATTTTCAGAGCGAGACAACCCCGAACGATGTGGTGACCCTGATTGCCACTCGGCCGCTGACCGGCAATGAAGACTGGGTCAGGATGGCGCCAGGCGAGTTCAACCTGTTTCGGCTGGGTGAGCGGGTGTCTGCCGATCAGAAGTGATAACACCCTGATCTCAATGTAAAAAAATACCAGGGTAGAATCCTACCTGGTTCTTCGCAGCAGCCATACAGGCAAAAGGGATGAGAGAGGTGTTGCTGAGTCGCATCATTCTCA
>NZ_NEVB01000138.1:0-4452 GCF_002259925.1 Aeromonas sp. A35_P
TGGCAAGGCAGCGCTCTGCGGTGGAGACGAAGACAGCAAGGGGCATCTGCTCTGTCTCTTGTGGTGGCAATACAATTCGGACGCGGGGTGGAGCAGCTCGGTAGCTCGTCGGGCTCATAACCCGAAGGTCGTCGGTTCAAATCCGGCCCCCGCAACCAACTTCCCTACTTTATTACCTTGATCCTCTAGCTTGTCATCCAGCCGCCTTCGCGGTCTTTCTGCTTTGTCTCCTTTTCGCGCTTGATATTGATTTTCAAGTGCAATCTGGCTGTGACCCCGCTTTGTTGGGTATCATCTCTGGTACCTCTTCATGGACGAGGGCCTTGCCCGATGATGCAACCATTTACCTATCTGCCGCCGCAGATCGACATTCACGACGCCAGCCTTGCTGCCGTCCTCACCAACGGCCTGGCCGCCAACCTGCTGATCTGCGCCGAAGAGCGGCGCGAGAGCTTGCTGGCCCTGCCCGAGCTTGCCGCCGTCGGCGCCCAGATCGCGCTGGGGCAGAAAGCCCCCTACAGCCTGGTGCTGCACAATACCCTGCAACTGCTGGTCTTCCTGCCGGCCCGTCCCCCTCGCGATCATGCCCTCTACAAGCAGGTGCGCAGCTGGGTTGCGCCGCTGGCCGGGCTCAAGATTGAGCGACTGGGGCTGCACCTGGAGGGGTTTGACGAGGCCGATACCACCCTCCTGGCCGAACTGGCGTTGGCCACCCTGCTGGCGGCCAACGTGCCGCTGCCCAGCCACAAGCATCGCAGCGAAGATCCCTGGCGCTACCAGCAGATCGCGGTCTCTCCCAATTGCGTGCTGGATCTGGCGCGGATCTATGCCGAGGCCGAGGGCAACGGCATCGCCCGCCATCTGGCGGTGTCGCCCGCTTCCGATCTGACCGCCCGCAGCTACCGCGAATGGGTACGCCAGCTGGCACAGAGCGAGGGGTGGCAGTGGCATGAGTATGATCAGGCCCAGCTGGCCGAGCAGGGAGCCGGTGCCTTCATCGCGGTGGCGCGCGGCTCGGAAGACAACCAGGCCGCCATGGTCAAGCTGAGCTACTGCCCACCCAATGCGGTGCGGCGAGTGGCCCTGGTGGGCAAGGGGATCTGTCACGACTCGGGCGGCTACAACCTCAAGGTCTCCGGCAGCATGTACGGCATGCATCTGGACATGGGGGGCAGCGCGGTGGCGCTGGGCACGCTTCACGCCATCAGCCGCGCCAGGCTGCCCTACGAGGTGCACTGCTGGCTCGCCATCGCGGAGAACCACATAGGGCCGCTCGCCTACCGGCCGGGGGAGGTGGTGACCGCCCTCAATGGCACCACCATCGAGGTGGTGGATACCGATGCCGAGGGACGCATGGTGCTGGCCGACACCCTCAGCATGGCGGTGCAGGACAACCCGGATCTGCTGATCGACTACGCCACCCTGACCGGGGCCTGCAAGCGGGCGCTCGGCAGCCGTTACAGTGGCGCCTTCACCAACCGGCCCCAGTGGCTGAGCGAGCTGATCAGCCTGGGTCAGCGCAGCGGTGAGCGAGTCTGGCCCTTCCCGCTGGATGAGGATTACGACGACAACCTCGATAGCGAGTGGGCCGATCTGTTACAGTGTGCGCCCGGCGCCTCGCCGGATCACATCGATGCGGCCCGCTTCCTCAGCCGCTTCGTGCCTGCCCAGACCCCCTGGCTGCACCTCGACTTGAGTGGTTTTCGCAACAAGGGCGGCAATGGCGTAGTCAGCAGCGAGGTGACTGGTTTCGGGGTCAGATTGACGCTGGAACTGCTGGCCGGCCCGCTGGGGCGGCGCAATGAACTTGATCAACCAGAACAGTAAGGGATCCCGTGAAAGAACCAAGTTATGACTGGGTGTTGTTCGATCTGGATGAAACCCTGGTCGATTTCCCGGTCGCTCAGGCGCTGGAGCAGACACTGCACATTTACGGCGTGACGCCGACCCCGCCCACGATGGCGGAGTACCATGCTCTCAACCACCGGCTCTGGCAGCAGTACAACTCTGGCGAGATCGATGCCGCCCACCTGCAGCAGACCCGCTTCTCCCTCTTTGCTGAACAGGTAGACGTGGCGCCGATGGCGATGAACGATACCTTCCTGCAGCAGATCATCGCCCTGAGCATGCCGCTGGAGGGGGTGGTGGAGACTCTGCAGGAGTTGAAGAGCAAGGTGAAGATGGGGATCATCACCAACGGTTTCAGCCTGCCGCAGCGCGGCCGCCTCGACAAGCTGGGCTGGAACGAGTGGTTCGAGCCGTTGGTGATCTCGGACGAGGTGCAGGTGACCAAGCCGGCGGCGGCCATCTTCCAGCACGCGCTGGCACTAATGGGTCAGCCGAGTCCGGCGCGGGTGCTGATGGTGGGGGATAACCCCAAGACCGATATTGCCGGCGCTGCGGCCCAGGGGCTGGCGACCTGCTGGTACAACCCGGCCCGTCAGGATGGTCCGAGCGAGGCGACCCACGAGATCCACCACTTCGCCCACCTCTCGGCCATCGTGCTGGGCGAATAGGAACGCCATTTTCCTCTGCTGCGCAGGGGAAATGAAAAAAACAAGGCAGCCCGCGGGCTGCCTTGTCTGTATCCGGCTCTTGCTAGCGGCCGAGGCGGGCCAGCAACCAGGACTCCAGCAAGGCCACGCCGGGCGCCAGCACGGCTTCGTCGAAGTCGAACTCCGGGTGATGATGAGGCGCCGCCAGATTGGCCCCCAGGATCAGGTAGGCCGCCTGGCCGCCGTTACGCTGCACCCGCTCGATGAGAAAGCCCGCATCCTCGCTGGCACCGAAGCGACGGGTGTGGATGGTCTCCAGCTTGAGCGCCTGGGCGAGCGGGATGATCTCCTCGAGCAGGGACGGGCTGTTGTCGATGCCGATAGCCTCGCCCTGTTTGCGAATGAGGTAGGTGGCGCCCTGCATCATGGCAGCCCCCTCCACCATCTGCTGCACCTGGCTGAACATGTAGTCGTTGAGGGCCGGTGTGGCGCCGCGGGTCTCTCCCTGCAGCAGGGCATGGCCCGGGATCACGTTGCGGCCGCTGCCCGCATGGAGCTGGCCCACGTTGATGCGGGTCATGCCGTCGCGGTGGCGGGCGATGCCGAGCATGGCGGTAGTGGCCATGCAGGCCGCCGCCAGCGCATTGCTGCCTGCGTTGGGCTCGAGCCCCGCGTGGGCGGCGCGCCCCATGAACTCCACGTCGAACTTGGTGGAGCAGAGAAACTCGGTGGGATTGACCACCAGCTCGCCGCTGTTGGCGTGAATGCCGATGTGCAGCGCCAGCAGGGCATCCACGTCGTCGAGCTGGCCACCGGCGGCCAGCGCCTTGCCGCCGCGACACCCCTCTTCGGCGGGTTGGAAGAAGAGCTTGATGCGGCCGTTCAGTCGATCGGCGAGGGCGGCGATGCGCTCGGCCAGCACCAGCCCGATGGCGGTATGGCCGTCATGGGCACAGGCGTGCATCCAGCCGGGGTTGCGCGAGTGCCAACCTTCTTGGCTGGGGGGATGCAGCTCATCCTGGCTCTCCTCGACCTCCACCGCGTCGATGTCGAAGCGAAAGGCCAGGGTCGGGCCCGGTCGGCCGCTGTCCCACAGTCCCATCACCCCCGTTATCTCTTCGATCCGGCCCAGCCAGTCCGGATGGGCGCCCTGGCGCAGGGCTCGCTCCTTCTGGGCCTGCACGTCTATGTTGCGTCCTATGATGAGATTGCTGGCCAGCAGCTTGTCACCCAGCATGATGGAGAAACCGAGTTCATTGAGGTGGTGAGCGATGAGGGAGCTGGTACGAAATTCACACCAGGCCGCTTCGGGCAGACGATGAAGATCACGACGCCAATGGCTTAGCGCATCCTGTGTCATGGTAATTCCTGCATGGCGAATCCAGCGGATATTGTGACGGGCAGGGGGGCAAGAGTAAATCCCGCAGACACAAATGCAACAGGGGGAGCCACTGGCTCCCCCTGTTTACGCTGCCTTGGCACGACAGCTCTGTTTATATACACCGACTGGTGCTAACCACCTTGTCTGCACTCATTTTCGATGAAACGACCAAAAATGACTGAATGCGGTGAATTAACCAGCGCACTGGTGCCTGTCGTTGCCCATGCGGATCACGAAGTGGGCAACCAACCGGCTCAAAGCTGTGACAGCGACGGCAGAGAGACGGCAACCAGAGTGAAAAACACGGTGAAAACGGCAGTAACCACAAACTCTTTCATATTATTGTCTCCCTTGGCTGACTGATGATGGAACCAAGATACCACAATTGCGCAGTAAAACAATAGTAAAGTGTGTTTATGTGGCCATAGTTGTCGCGTAGCGCTCGAAAGCGTCATTTTTATAAATCTAAGGCTGTTTTATCAGCTTCAAGATGGGTGTTGGGCATCCACCAGGATTTGATGGTATTTTTGTTCAATGAAATCAATGCATTATATTTATTCTTGTTGTGTCTCATGT
>NZ_NEVB01000139.1:0-1770 GCF_002259925.1 Aeromonas sp. A35_P
GCGGCTCCCTGCCCCCCAGTCTGTTCAAGGAGTGGCTTGCCTCCTTCCTGATCAACCACAAACGACACCAAATTGGTTAATTTATGTTTTCTTTATGTTTTAACTTATCTTGACTCCGTGAGTCTCGGCATGCTTTGACCAGATCCCCCTGTTTTAAACGGGGGGATGAATGTAATCTCGACAACACAACACCAACCATAAATTAACCGAGAGAACGATATGCACCCATCTGCACTACCCTCTACTACCCCATCACGCTGGCTGGACGTCAAATCCGGGATCGTCATCCTGGATGTCCTGCTGCTCTGTGCCATGCTCGCCTGGCTACCGTTTGACCCCAACGTCAACAAGGGGCTGGGGATCCTGGTCTTCATCGCCATTCTCTGGCTGACCGAAGCAGTCAACATCACCATCACGGCCCTCTCCATCCCGGTACTTGCCACCCTGCTCGGGGTGTTTGACATGAGCAAGTCTCTGACGGATTTCGCCAACCCGGTGCTGTTTCTCTTCTTCGGCGGCTTCGCACTGGCTGCAGCCCTCTCCAAGCAGGGGCTGGATACCCAGATCGCCGCCAAGGTGATGCAGCTTGCCAAGGGTCACCTCGGCTGGGCTGCCATCGTACTCTTCACCATCACGGCCGCCCTCTCCATGTGGATCAGCAACACCGCCACTGCCGCCATGATGATGCCGCTGGCCCTCGGCATGCTCAAAGGCATCGACGCCCACAAGGAGCGCCGCACCCTGGTCTTCGTCCTGCTGGGGGTCGCCTACAGCGCCAGCATCGGCGGCATCGGCACCCTGGTGGGCAGCCCGCCCAACGCCATCGCGGCTGCCCAGATGGGGTTGGGGTTCACCGACTGGATGAAGTTCGGCATCCCGGTTGTTCTCATCTTCATGCCGGTGGGCATCGGCCTGCTGTATCTGGTGACGCGCCCCACCCTCTCCCATCAGGTCCGCACCGAGAAGGTGACCATCCAGTGGACCGGTCAACGCAAGATCACTCTGCTCATCTTCCTGACCACGGTGCTGCTGTGGATCGGCTCCCAACCCATCGCCAAGGCAATGGGAGGCATTCCCCAGTTCGATACCCTGATCGCCATGGGCGCCATCGTGGCCATTGCCATCAGCCGGGTGGCCAGCTGGGATGACATCAATCAGAACACTGACTGGGGCGTGCTGATGCTGTTCGGCGGTGGCCTCACCTTAAGCGCCATCCTGAAGCAGACCGGCGCCAACGCCTTCCTGGCGGAGCACCTCTCCAACGGTCTGGCCACCATGCCTATCTTCATCATTCTGCTCTGCCTGGCCGCGTTTGTGGTGTTCCTGACCGAACTGGTCTCCAACACCGCCACCGCCGCCCTGCTGGTGCCGCTGTTTGCCGGGGTCGCCGAGGCGCTGGGGGTCTCCCCCATCGTCGTCTCCGTGCTGATCGCCGTCGGTGCCTCCTGCGCCTTCATGCTGCCGGTAGCCACCCCGCCCAACGCCATCGTGTTCGCCAGCGGCTACATCAAACAACGTGAGATGATGCGGGCCGGCCTGGTGCTGAACCTGGTCTTCACCGTCATTCTGACCATGCTCGCCTACTTCATGGGCGACATACTGCACTGACAAGCCAGATACCAAGGCCCCTGACGGGGCCTTTTTTTATTGCCTTTCTTGCCTGCCGACACTCGAATGCACACCTTTTTCTCCCGCCATCAGCCCCCTTATTCGACGGCACACGTTCTCAAATAGCAGAACTGCAGGAGGTGGCAATGGGCAGTCGGGCAG
>NZ_NEVB01000139.1:1841-4440 GCF_002259925.1 Aeromonas sp. A35_P
GGCAGACGGGCAGTCGGGCAGTCGGGCAGTTTACTTTTCTCCCGAGTTCACACAACCAACGCCACCCACGACAAATAAAAAACCCCCGCATGGCGGGGGTTTGGGTTTGCTCTCTTGTCAGCCGATGCTGCAGGGCTTCAGATTCCAGATCCGATCCACATAGTCCTGGATGGAGCGGTCGGAGTTGAACTTGCCCATGGTGGCCGAGTTGATGATGGCCTTCTTCGCCCACAAGGCAGGATCCCGATACCAGGTATCGATCAGCTTGTGCGCTTCCGAGTAGGAGGCAAAATCGGCCAGCGTCAGGTAGGGATCCCCCCCTTCCAGCAAGGAACGCTTGATGGAGGAGAGCTCGCCCGGACGACCCGGCGTGAAGTAGTCGGTATCGAACCAGTCCAGCACGGCTTTGAGCTCGGAGTTGGCGTAGTAGAAGTCGTACGGGTTGTAACCGCGCCCCTTGAGAGCCTTCACCTCGTCCACGTTCAGACCGAAGATGGCGCAGTTCTCGGCCCCCGCCTCTTCCGCGATCTCGATGTTGGCGCCGTCCAGCGTGCCGATGGTGATGGCACCGTTCAGAGCCATTTTCATGTTGCCGGTACCGGAGGCTTCATAACCGGCGGTGGAGATCTGCTCGGAGACATCGGCCGCCGGGATCAGCTTCTCGGCCAGGCTCACTCGGTAGTTCGGCATGAACACCACTTTCAGCTTGCCCTGGATGCGGGTGTCATTGTTGACACGCTCCGCCAGCTTGTTGATGGCGTAGATGATGTCCTTGGCCAGCTTGTAACCGGGCGCGGCCTTGGAGCCGAAGATGAACACCCGCGGATGCATGTCGTAGTCGGGGTTGGCCAGCAGACGACGATAGAGCGCCATGATGTGGATGAGGTTCAGTTGCTGGCGCTTGTACTCGTGCAGACGCTTGATCTGGACGTCGAAGATCGCCTCGGCACTGACCTCGATGCCGGTTTCCGCCTTGATGACCTTGACAAGCTTCTCCTTGTTGTGACGCTTGATGGTCATGAACTGCTTCTGGAAAGCCTTGTCGTCGGCAAACTTGGTGACGCTGCGCAGCTTGTCCAGTTGCAGCGGCCACTCCTTGCCCACCACTTCGTTGTAGAGCTCGGCCAGTTCCGGGTTGCAGGCCAGCAGCCAGCGACGCGGAGTCACGCCGTTGGTGACGTTGCACATCTTCTCTGGCCACAGCTCGGCATACTCGGGGAAGAGATCTTCCTTCACCAGCTTGGAGTGGATCTCGGCCACGCCGTTCACCTTGGAGGAGCCGATGACACACAGGTTGCCCATGCGCACCTTGCGCACCGCTCCCTCTTCGATAATGGAGAGCTTGGCCTTGATGGCGTCGTTGCCCGGCCACTTGGGCTCCACCAGCTCGCCCAGGAAACGGGCGTTGATTTCGTAAATGATTTCCAGATGGCGCGGCAGCACCTTCTCGAACAGGCTGACCGACCACTTCTCCAGCGCTTCCGGCAGCAGGGTGTGGTTGGTGTAGGAGAACACCTGATAGCTGATGGCCCAGGCCGCTTCCCAGGTCAGCCCCTCTTCATCCACCAGCACCCGCATCAGTTCGGGGATGGCGACGGTGGGGTGGGTATCGTTGAGCTGAATGGCGATCTGGGCAGCAAAGTTGCTGAAATCGGCGCCATGCACCCGCTTGTAGCGGCGCATGATGTCCTTGATGGAGCAGGCACAGAAGAAGTACTGCTGGATCAGGCGCAGCTCTTTGCCCGCGTCGGTCTCGTCGTTCGGATAGAGCACCTTGGAGATGGTCTCGGCCTGGGCTTTTTCCGCCTGGGAGTCGATATAACCACCGGCGTTGAACACGTCCCAGTCAAAAAATTCGGAGGCGCGAGACTCCCACAGGCGCAGGATGTTGACGGTATGACCGCCAAAACCGACTACCGGGATATCCCAGGGCACCCCTTTGATCTTGCGACCGGCGTGCCATACCTTCTTGAGGCCGCCGTTGTCGCCAAAGACGGTCTCCACGTAACCGTAGAGCGGGATCTCCTGCACCGATTCCGGGCGGCAGATCTCCCAGGGGTTGCCATATTCGCGCCAGGAGTCCGGACGCTCAATCTGACGGCCATCCTGAATTTCCTGACGGAACAGGCCGTGCTCGTAGTGGATGCCATAGCCGACCGCCGGGTAGTTCAGGGTCGCCAGCGAATCGATGAAGCAGGCGGCCAGACGGCCCAGGCCGCCGTTGCCGAGTGCCATGTCGGGCTCTTGTTCACACAGATCGGTCAGTTCCAGACCGAGTTCGCCCAGCGCCTCTTCGCAAATCTTGTACAGGGAGAGGTTGTGCAGGTTGTTGGAGGTCAGGCGCCCCATCAGGAATTCAGCAGAGAGATAGTGAATCGCACGAGTATCTTTCTTGAAGTGAGTCTGCTGAGTGCGGGTCAGGCGCTCGTACACCTGTTCGTTGACGGCGGCTGCGGTTGCTTTCCACCACGCTTCTGGCGAGGCTTTCTGTTCGCTTGTACCCAAGGTAGAACGCAGGTGACGCACGATACTCGCCTTGAGCTGATCTTTATCCAGTTGGAGATCCAGGTCTGTCTTCTTCTTGGTAGCCATAAACCAA
>NZ_NEVB01000140.1:0-4386 GCF_002259925.1 Aeromonas sp. A35_P
TGATGCCTTCGATCGGTTGAACCGGTATGATGGGTGCTTTTGAGGCTCAGCTCTTCATGGCATCCATCACCGTTCACTGCCCTCGTTGCCACTCCGACCGCGTATATCGCCATGGCAAGACTCCTGCTGGTCACGTTCGTTATCGTTGCCCTGCCTGCCCTCATGTCTTTCAGCTCACCTACACCTATGAAGGGCTTTGTTGCAATGCTCCATCTTCCTGTCTTTTTGACGGATCTCAGGTGCAGCGGTAACTCAGGGGCTTTGTTGAATCGCTCACTATTTGAGCCGATTGCAAGTTCAATTTTGAGCCTCAGTCGAGGTCGATTACCATGACTTGCATCCCATCAAACTCGCTGGAAACCATGCCCAACAAGCACAATGACCCAAAGCGCCATCACATCCCCAAGCAGCGCTACAAACTGAGTAATTGGTCTGACTACAACCGCTCACTTCAGCTGCGGGGGCGACTGGATTTGTGGCTCAATGATGATGTGGTTGAGGGCTGGTACCACGGCGAGAGAGTGTTTGATGGGACAGGCTCCACTGCGGTCTATACCGACCAGGCCATCCGTATTTGTCACGAGCTCAGGGTGATATTCAGGTTGCCGTTACGGCAGACTCAGGGCTTTATCAACTCCCTGTTTGAGATGGCGGCTCTGCCGCTGAAGTGCCCGGATTATACCCTGCTCAGCAAGCGTCTGAGCCAACTGAAGATAAAGGTTCCTCGCTACCGCAAGCAGCTCGAACCCGATAACGCCCCAACTGCGATAGCCATTGATTCTACTGGGCTAAAGCGCTTTGGTCGTGATGAGTGGCATCAGGAAAAACATCGGGTTTCCAGCAAACGGAGCTGGCGCAAGATGCATCCACCCAGCCAGAGAGCACAGAGCGACTCAGCTCCACACCCTGACGGGCATAGATTTCCGACTGGCGATACAGCGGGGTGTGCTCTGCATATTTAGATGTGAGTACCCGAGCCAGCAAGCCAGGCCCGGCTATCCCCCGCTCGATAGGACGTGAGGGAGCTGGCGCTTGTGTGATGAAATCGCACTGCCCGCAGGTGTGTTTCTCCCGAACCGTGCGGATGACCCGGAAGGCACTGCGTATCAGCTCTAACTGCTCAGCAGTATCTTCTCCAAGGTATGACAGCGTTCCACCACATTCCGGGCAGACTGCTTCTGTTGGGCGCAGGCGATGCTCATCGCGAGGAAGGGCCTGAGGGAAGGGTTTGCGAGTGCGGGTCTGGCGAAGTGGCCGCGGTAGTGCTGGGTCATCCACCCGGCCGGTGATAGCGTCACTCTCTTGCTGAAGTATCTTCAGTTGCGCTTCTGTCTGAGCGATACGACGAGCGAGTTTCTCGGACTGGCTGCCAAAATACATACGCCGCAGCTTGTCGAGTTGCGCAAGCAGGCGCTCTATTTCGCGCTCCCGCTCTTCCAACCTTGCATGCAAAACACGATTGAGTGACTCCTGTTCAGCCAGGAGTCGTTTCAGTTGCAGGATTTCGTCGGCTAGTGATTTTTCCATACCCATGCATCTTACATGGGGGATCACTTTTTACAACATGGTCAATGAGTTAGCCAGGCGCTTTGGATGACGCCAGTCTATCCCCTCCAGCAGCATGGCGAGCTGTGCTGGCGTCAAAAAGACTTTGCCATCCCGAGCCGATGGCCAAGCGAACCGACCCCGCTCCAGCCTTTTTGTCAGCAGACACAGACCGTCACCGGTAGACCAGAGGAGCTTAACCTGACTCCCGTTGCGCCCCCTGAAGATAAAGATATGCCCCGACATGGGATCATCCTTCAACGTCATTTGTACTTTCGACGCTAACCCATTGAAGCCGTTTCTCATGTCTGTGATACCGGCCACGATCCAGATCCGGGTGCCAGCAGGAAGATTGATCATACGCGCAGGGTCTCCAGGATCATTCGTAATGCATTGGTATCGACGGTGCCATCGATGACGACCATTGCACGCCCCAGTCTTATCTCGATGGTGCCGGATAGTGTCGGTTCAGAGGCTGTCTCTGACGTGAGCGTTTCGGGCTGAGGGGTCGAAGGCAAGAGTGGTTCTGTGGATGAAGGGGGCAACATCAGTTCGATGGGATATAACGCTGGGGCTTTGGCTTTGGCGAGCCTGTAAATAATTCTGTGTAACTGCCCACCCCATTACAGGTGACCGTTCAGGCGATCACCGAACTCGATAATAAAGCGATTCAGGGCAAGCTTCCAATTCTGGATTGGCATGGTCCATTTCTTGGAGGCCTGCTGTATCGCGAGAAACGCGACTTTGAGCGCCGACTCATCGGTCGGGAACAGCTTCCTTTGTTTGGTCGCTTTGCGCAGCACGCTGTTCAGTGACTCGATCGCATTGGTGGTGTAGATCACCTTCCGGATTGCGGGGGGATAATCAAACAGCGTGATCAGATTGTCCCAGTTACCCTGCCAGGAGCGCGCTATTTGCGGGTACTGGCTATCCCAGCGCTCGCCGAAGGCCGCCAGCGCCTGCTGAGCCTCACGTTCCGTCGCAGACTGGTAGATCTGCTTCAGTTCAGCCGTCACCGCCTTGTAGTCCTTCCAGGAGACATAGCGCAACGAGTTGCGGACCATGTGGACGATACACAGTTGCACCTTGGTTTGGGGATATTCCACGGCAATGGCATCAGGGAAGCCCTTGAGACCATCCACGCACGCGATCAGGATATCTTCCAGGCCGCGGTTCTTCAGCTCGGTCAGGACCGACAGCCAGAATTTTGCCCCTTCGGTCTCGGCCAGCCACAGGCCCAGCAGCTCCTTGTGACCCTCCATATTGATGCCCAATGCCAGATAGAGCGACTTGTTGATCACCCGCTGGTTCGCGCGGATCTTCAGCACAATGCAGTCCAGATAGACGATGGGATAGAGCGGATCCAGCGGTCGGTTTTGCCATTCGTGGACCTGCTCGATGACACGTTCGGTCACCTTCGATACCAGCCCCGCCGAGATGTCGGCGTCATACATCTCTTTGAACGCGTCCACGATATCGCGCGTGCTCAAGCCCCTGGCGTAGAGGGCGAGGATCTGGTCGTCCATCTGGGTCAGGCGGGACTGGCCCTTGCGGACAAACTGAGGCTCGAAGGAGCTGTTGCGGTCACGAGGCGCCTGGATGGTGACCTCTCCGTGCTGTCCTTTTAGGCGCTTGGTGGAATAGCCATTGCGATTGTTGCCGGTCCCGCGGCCTTGTGGGGCGTGTCTCTCGTAGCCCAGATGCTCGTCCATCTCGGCATTGAGCGCGGTCTCGACGGTAAGCTTGATCAGCTGCTGGGTGAGGGTGCCGAGATCTTTTTCAGATTTGATGTCTTTGGCCAGCTCAGCGGCCAGTGCTTTGAGTTTATCTTGGTCCATTTGCTTACCCACGAAGGTATCCTTTTGAAAAAGTTACTTATTCGTGGGCGGTTACACAATTGGATTTACAGGCTCGCTTTGGCATCTCGTCGCCATTTGAACAAGAGGTTGGCATTGACGCCGTGCTCCTGTGCAAGTTTTGAGACGGAGACGCCGGGTTGGTTGGCTGCCTCGACAAGTCGCTGTTTGAATTCTCGCGAGTAATTGGCTCTGCCTTTACGGCTGCTATTGGTGTACACCATTTTTAGTTCCCACTACTTTTTAGTGGGAACTACTTTGTCCACAACAGCCTTGAATCGCCCCGGATTTTCTAGACACTCTGTTGTTGAACATTGAACTGCTTTTCAAACTCTACCGGCGACAGCCCATCATTGGAACCATGGCGCCTGATTGGGTTGTAAAACATTTCGATATAATCAAATACGTCGCTGCGGGCTTCGTCTCTTGTCGAGTAAATCCTGCGCTTGATCCGCTCCCGTTTGAGTAACTGAAAGAAGCTCTCGGCGACAGCGTTGTCGTGACAGTTACCACGTCGGCTCATACTGCAACTCAGGTTGTGGGCCTTCAGAAAGTCCTGCCATTCCCCACCGGTAAACTGGCTGCCCTGATCCGAATGCACCAGTACCGCCTGCTTGGGCTTGCGCCGCCAGACGGCCATCAATAACGCATCAACCGCCAAGTCTGCCGTCATACGTGGCCTCATCGCCCAACCGATGATCTGGCGAGAGAACAGGTTAGATTAGCCCCTTGAAGATCCAGACACTTCGCCCCTCTTAACTTAAGAGGTAGTCTTGGAACTATGTTCAGTACTAGTCGCAACGAGAAGATGGTCGAAGTGTTAACAGGAGCCGAGCGCCGTCGACGCCGGACTCCGCAAGAAAAAATCACCATGGTGCAGCAGACCTTTGAGCCCGGTATGACCGTCTCTCATGTCGCGCGCTTGCACGATGTCAACGCCAACCAGCTCTTCAAATGGCGCAAACAATTCCAGGAAGGGTCTCTC